>JBBDNB010000023.1 GCA_040877935.1 Chitinophagales bacterium | reverse complement strand
CATTAATCAAAAAAGCGGCTTAATAAATTTAGTACCATTTTTTGTAGGAATTCCAAACCTTACAAGAAGCGATTTACTATAGAATATATGCTCTGTCAAGTTAGTTGCCATTGTCGCCAAAATACCTTTGTAAAAACTTGTCTATCCATTCATCTTTACAAACTTCTTTCAAGTCAATTACAAACTCTTTTAAATGTCGCTTGTAGAAACCTGTTTTTCTTTCATCATATTTTTTTGTTTTAGTGTCAAAAGAAATAAATTGTTCAATGTATTTATCAACTCCAGCTTGACACTCTTTGTTCTCTTTAGGATATAGATAAATGAAAAAACCGTCATCGTATTTTTTGTTGGCGTGTTTGAGATGTGCAATTGAAAGCAAATGGTCACGCCAAATTTGTTCTATGGGTTTTGCTCTTAAATATTTATTGCTGTCAGGTTTAAATAGTTCTGATTTGTTTGAGATGTCTGCATACCTTTCTTTATATGTCGCAGGTGCATCATTCAAACTTTCGGAATATTTCACTTCAATTCCTATAAACCCACTTTGTCCATTTACGGGTTTGAACTCTATGAAAACATCAAATGCAGAATGGTCGCAAGTGTAACTGCAATCGCCTCTGCCGTCAGAATGTTCAAAAATTATGTTTGTTACTTTCTCGATACGGTTCTCAAATTGTCTGTTGAAAAATTTTGTCGCCAAGTCATAGTCAAGTGATAATTCAGCGAATAAATTAAATGCTAAAGGTTGGCTTGATAAAAGGTTTGTGTAAAGTCGTGTCTTTGCAATTTTCGCACCTTTCTCTTTATTTTTTAGAGCCTTCTTAACTACGTCACGAATATTTTTTGTCAGAAAATTTTCTTTGCTGTCAAAGGCAAATTTCGTTTCAATGTAGTTTCCTAATTCTACTGTTTCACCTCTAGGATTTTTGTAAGTCCCGATTGGAAATCCTCTCTTAACTCTCCAGTCGTTTTGGAGTTGTCTTGCCCAAGCTGAAAACTCGGTGTCACCCTTTATCAATGTCATATTGTGTTAATTTAATGTTTGTCACTTCATGGTTTGCGTTGTCGCCATAAAATGATAAACAATCGTTTATAGATATTATAAATTCATACATAGCTCTCCATTTTAGCTGGCTTTGTATGAAAAATATCCTACTTTATTTTTCTCAAGCTTGATAAAGATAAAAAATATTATTTCGCATCTCTGTTAGAGTTTGGAATCCTGATTATCCCAATATCCTTTGGCTACTTTTAGTTGCCGTTTGTTTTTTCATGTTCAAATAGATAGTTGACCCGTTTATTGAGTACAACTTGCTTCAGTTCCTCGCAAGGAAATATTTTGTGCTTATCAAGTTCGTCAATCGGGATCCACTTAAAGCCCGTCATATCAAAATCCGGTTTTAGCTGATTCTTGCCAACCTTAACACTGTTGTTTCGCTTACATTCAAAAATTATTTCAACCTGATGAATTCCACCTAACCAAACTTCAATATCTGGCTCATCTATAATAAACTCTCTTACAAGTAGCACATCACCCACTTCCACTTCAATAGCAACTTCTTCCCTGAATTCAATTTGTACGGTCTGCTTCAAATTAACACCCTTCTCTTGTCCACCTCCAGGTAGCGAATAATAAGTATTCATATTCTTGTGCTTGTACTCCACAAAAAGAATTTTATCATCTTCCTCTAAAATTCCTCGTGCACTTACTCTATACCTCATTGTTTCACATCTGTTTGATATACTCCATTCCATCACACTTAACTACACAAATATTTTCTAAATGGATGACTACAATTCTTTATTTCCAGGATTGATAAAAATATCACAAATTATCGGAAGGGAAATAAAACGGCACCTTAGGCAAGCCTGACAGGGCTTTAAATCCTGTCAAGCTTAGGCCGGAAGGTAGATCAGGTAAGAAACATAAGCAAAACATCTAATACAACGATAGGAGATTTTGTGAAAAATTCTATTTGATTTTTGTCTGTTTTTAACATTTTTTAAATAAGTTTACGCTGCAATCATCATCAGACAATACCTTTTTATTATTTCAACAAAAATTTAACTCAATGAAAAACTTATCATTTGTGATTGTATTGCTTTTGCTCTCACAATCCATTTTTGCCCAGAGGGGTATTGCTAAAAAATTCGATATTACCTGGGGGCCGGAATACAAACAACCCAAAAAATTCACCCCCGAGGGATTCCTTTATAATCCGAATGAAGGATATGTGCTGGTAAGCAATAAAAAAATGAAAAGTCTTACTTTCCAGCGCTTTGACCTCGAACGGCTGCGTATAGAGGACGAAAAGGAAATTGAAATCAAAGACCTGGGAAATAAAATCGTGCTGGACCGCATGCAGGTTTTCAATAACAAACACTACCTATTTTTCACCGACTGGGACCGCGGAAGAGGTAAAGAAATCCTTTTTGTGCAGGAAGTAGATATCAAAACAAATGGATTTGTGGGCAGTAAAAAAGTATTAATAGAGTGCGATAAAGTTACCGGTGATCTTATTAATACAGGGATGTATTCATTTACCACCGCCAATAAATTCAAATTCTATTTTTCAGCCGACAGTTCAAAAATGCTGGTGACCTATCGCAAATACCCTGAAAGCAAAAATGATGCGGTGAACAAAGATGTGATCGGTTTTAATGTGTTTGATAAGAATCTCAAAAAAGTTTGGGGTACTGAAATTAAGATGCCCTATACCGAGAAGATTATGGACAATGAAGACTATCAGGTTGATTCAGAAGGCAATGCCTATTTACTGGCAAAAGTATATGATGGCAACAGAAAGGAAGAAGTTGATGGAGAGCCCAATTACCAATTTGAGTTGATGAAACTCTCTGAGGGAAGCAGCTCGTTTAAGCAATACCCTATAAAAATGGATGGAATTTTTGTTTACAATTTATCCCTGATGGAATATTCTCCCGGCAAATTGCTTTGTGCAGGATACTATTATAAAAGTGTAGGCGGATCATTTAAAAGGTCAAGTGGCGCCAGCGGAGTGATGATTGCAAAAATGGATGAAAATCTAAATCTTACTATCTCAGTAAGTGAGTTCCCCGTAGATATTTTGAAGGATTTTGAAAGTGCAAGAGAGCAAAGAAAAGTTGACCGGAAAGATAAAAAAGGTGACTCCGGTTCCTCTACACTTACAATAAGAGATATTATATGGTCTTCTGATGGCAGTTTGGTAATAAATGGAGAGGATTATTATTTTAAAACCCATGTCACTGGAACAGGAACTTCCCGAAGAGTTACCTATACCTATTACTACGAAGACATTATCGCCATGAAAATTGATGCAAATAACAAAATGGCATGGGTCAATAAAATTCCAAAAAGACAAAGAGGTAATGTTCAATGGCAGTCCATGTCATTTGAATGCTTTCCTATCAATGATGATTATTACTATTTCTATATTGACAATGCCAAAAACCTAAGACTTCAGCCCGATAAAACACCTGCCACCCATATGGATGGAGCAGGTGGATATTTAACCTTGGTTAAAATTGATGGCGAAACAGGTGAACTGGAAAAAGACCACTTTTTTGATTTGAAAAAACATAAAATCAATCTATACCCATCGCGTATTGATCAAATATCTAACAATACCCTGATTGCCCGTCCTTATATTGTAGGAAAAGGCGATCAAAAGATTTTCAAAATGGAGTTGATGAATTAGTTTCTAAAATTTCAAATGCATAAAAGCCTGCTCCCAGACCGAGAGCGGGCTTTTTATTTTTTATCCTTGCGCATCACTCGTTTGTATATCAGGCCAATCACCCAATGAGGAACAAGTGGCAAAAACCAAACCGTCAGTTTATTCACAAAACCCGGAATAGATTCAGCTTTGCCGCTAAACAGTGCTTTCACACCTGTCCTGGCCACCGATTCCGGTTTTTTCATAATGCCCAACTTCATCGCAAGTTGCACATTTACCTGATGTGTATTATATAGCGCAGTAGCCGCATCCTAGCTGTGAACGGCATCGGTGAGTTTTTTCAATTGAGCTACATTTTCGCTTTTCATCCACAACTGATGCAGAAAGGAAAGTCCTGAACGATCAACAGCTGCATAGGCCACAGTGGTCATGCCCACGCCACCTGCTGCCACGGCACGGTGATAATTGAGCAAATCCTCTGAAGGCGCATTGCCGGGACACATGCCCTCAAATGCCGCTGCACGAATAGAACGGTTGCGCAACTTGAGCGGGCCGACTTGGTAGGGGGTGAATAGCTTTTTACTTGGCGTTTGCATTTAAATATGACGATCAAATTATGCAGTAATTATACTCAATATTTGCTTGAAGTTATTGAACATGATATTATAGAAGAGGATGGGTTGTTATTTTTGAATAAGTTATGTTGCGTCTAAAAATTAATCCGTCATGTTTTGACGGTGTAGCTTCGTAAATTTGACAAATGAATTGCTATTCAATAGTAGTATATAGTTTTAACTGAAAGATTTTTTTACGTATTGAAATCACAACTTAAATTTTAGCAGATATGGAAATTGTTGGCATTGACCCGGCTCCGGGAAAAGACTCTACCATATATGACGGTAAAGATTTTTTGAGCAAAGAAGGCTCTGATTTAATATCCTATATCAAGAAATTGAAACAAGATAAAAATGTACTCATTTGTTGGGATGCACCACTTACGGGACCTGGCCTCAAATTCAATGGCAGTTATTCAGATCGACCCATTGAGAAAGCACTGAGAAAGCACTGAGAAAGAAAATTGGAAAAATCGAGGGAGTTTCTGTATTGCCCTATTCGGGTTGTCCGCACTGGACAATCAGTAGAGCGGCTTTGGGTTACCCTATTTTGGGAGAATACGATAAAACAGAAAAAGAACTGCTCTTTAAAAAAGCAAATTCCTCAGATAAAACAGGTTTGCTACTTGCTGAAGTCCATCCTGCAGTGGCAATGTACATTTGGTTAGGAAAAAGGTTTCAAAAATATAAAGGAAGTGGACTCAATAAGCTGGAGCGAGAGGCCTGTGTACAACAAAATTTCAAGGGAATAATAGATTTATTGGAAAAACGGAGTGATTTTAGTTTCCCTACAATAGAAGATGATGACCAGCTCGATGCTTTTATAGCTTATCTACTGGGCTATTTATGGATTCATAAAAAGGATATGGTAAAATTAGTGGGCGATGAAGAAAAAGGGTCGATGTTGTTGCCTCTAAATTCGAAATTGATTTCTGAAACTGAAAAGATGCTTCAATTACAATTGTAAGGAATCCCTTTGTTTTTTGTAAGAAAAAGTGGGTATTATTTCTTACAGTTTTGTTTTGATTTCAATTTTGAGTCTCCTTTATTTAGCATGGGTTTAGCTAATAATTTTCACACATTGCCACTCCAATTTTTCATAGCTTTTGGATGGAATCCTTTTTGATAATTCAGCCCATTTACAATTTCATCTTTGATTTCTCCAGCTTCAATAATTTCCGTTAATTTTTCCCAGGAAATTGAAGGAATACAAGGCAATTGGTCTTCTTTTTTATGAATTGCTTCATGAATTGAATCTATGTAATATTCTGTCCCCAAAATACAGGTGACAACTGTTTCAATTTCATTGGGAAGTGCTTCTTTTAAAAACTCACCATACTTGTCGGATTCTTCAATCTGCCCAAGCTTAAATCCTTCCTCAAATTTCGCTTCTATTAAAACCAGTGTTTTTTTGTCTTTAAAATAAAATGCCAAATCGGGCTTCTTTTTTTGTGCATCTCCTTTTTCAGTTTCGAAAATATAATCTTCAGCCCGCTCTTTTGTTTTCAAAGCTTTTGATTGGTCTTTCTCGATTTTTGATTGAAAGTGAATCAATTCTCGAATAGCGGTGAATTCGTAAAAGAGCTTGCAGTTTTTGTAATCAATATCATCGGGCATTTTACATCCAGAAGAATGGGTATGATTTTCGAAAAACAATTTTAAATTTTTCTGTTTGTCCTTTAAAAACCAAGCGAACAAGTAGGAGCAAAAATGCCGTTCTTCTCTTGTGTTGGTGATTTGATAGGAGGGAGTTTGTTTTTTCATGTTTAAATACTGTGGGGATTGTTTGTATTGAAATTTCAGCAATAATTAAATTTCTTTATTGTGTATATCCTTTAAAATCTCTTTCAAAACTGTATTGCTAATAGATTCTCGGTCTGCCTTATCGTAGATGGATGTTAAATACAGCCGCTTTGGTTCAGTACATTTAAAAATAATGTTTGTAATCACTCGAGCGCCACCACTTTTTCCCCTGCCCTTACTTTTAATCGCTAAGCGAATTTTATAAAAGTTATTACCAAGAGGTGTGCCCTGTAAAGGATTTTTTGAAAGCAAATCATCAAGGGCTTTTAATTCAGATTTTAAGGAAGGGTACTTTTTAATAAGCTTCTTAGCTTCCTTTTCAAACTTTAGGATAGTTCGAATTTCACAATTCATCCAGGAATTGCTTTAAGGTTTTAGGTTCTTTTTTACCGCTTTCATAGTTGTTTATTTCATTTATGGCTTCAGAAAGTTCATTTTTCAAGGCTTTGTAATCTTGAAACTCCTTGTACCCTTTCAGAAGATTTTCCCAATCCCCAATGGGAATTTGAACTGCGGTTTTCCTCCCTTTCTGATCTATAATGTATTTTATCGAGATTGACATCCTAAATAGATTTGTATCAAATTTAAATATTTCAACTCAAAGCTGTTCCATATAATTCACTTTACAAATTCTAAGCTTTGTAATTCAGTTTCAAAAATCACTCGACTTCCTCCAGCAATCGCTCCCAAATTTTCACCATCGCAAGTGTATCTTGTTCGCAGTATTTCAGTAGGTTTTGACGGATTTTCCCTGCATCCTCATGATCTTGGTAGATCATTTGTTCAAAGGTACTACTCGCCATATCGCCATTATTGATTTCCAAATTGCTGTAGCTCATCTCTGGAACCAAGGCGGGCAATACCGCTTTGATGGAAGCTGAGCCGTTCATTTCAGGACGATAATACCAGCCACTTCTAAACGGCACGAGCAAATCCACAAAACGGCTGTTTAGGTTTTCAATATAGGCTGCCTCTTCGGGAAAACGATCGCCCAAAAAATTGAGAATGCGCTTTTCGAAACTGGCATTATAGGCCACGATGCTGCCTTCTGTTCCAATGTCCTGTTTTATCTGATCCATCAATGCCCGGGTCGGGTCATTGACAGCTGTTTCCCTGTAATCTTCAGGCTGCGCCAAAAATGCCTTGTGCTCGGGTTTGGCTCCGGGTGCAGCAATAAAGTGCAGCGAATACTGAAAAGGGACTTGCTGATAGGGACTGGTTCCATCCAAATAAGGAAGAGCCGGGTTGATGGTTTCAAAATCGAAAAAATAGAGTGGATATTCCCAGGTGTTTAGGAATTCCTTAATTTGCTCTGTTTCTATGTGAACCGCAGCATCTTTCACTCCATTGACCTGTAATTGCTGACGGGTGTTTAGATTTACTCCTTCCGGAATGTCTTCCATTTTCAATATTCCTTTTTCATACCATTCCCAGCCACTGCCCCTGTATAGTTCGAAAACTGATTTGTCAGGAACATGCTGCCAACAATGAGCCTTGTAATCACATTCAAAAGGATTACCGCAATGAGGCCCAATCTCTTTTTCTGGTTCTTTTCTTACTGGTATTCCACTTGTTGCGTCTCTTTGGATAAGTATTTTTTGAAGCTCAGATTTTTTTTCACCCACCATTTCTTGAAGAGATATCACTTGATTGGTGATATCTTCTAAGTGAAACAATTTCTTAGGTTCAATTGCACCATCTTTCACATATTGATTGTTGATGTGCATCAGGAAGAACTTATCTGGTTTGTAATTGCAATTATCCATCACCCAGTATTGAAAAGCCCCATCTGTAATGTGATAATCCTTTACACTAGTGCTGTTTTTAACTTCAATTGCCCAGCATTCTCCATTTTGATAATGTAGAATATCCAACATGCAGAAAGCTCCATTAGCAGAGAAAGTAGCTTCATAGACTGTTTGTATACCAACGGCTATCCAATCAGCAGTTAGTTTTATGGATTGTGACAAATTACTGTAAGAATCAGGAGTGGCATCCTTTCCCCCGGGAAAAACCTTTTGTGCCAACTCGCCTACATTATGCCCCGAAGCAAATAGCGCCTTCTGTGCTTCCGTGAGCGGTGGTTTTAGGTCTTTTCTGTAAAAATCAAAATACAGCTTTTTTTGGCACTGAATACCGGATATGAATTTGGATTTGGAGAGAATGGGCATGGTTTTTTTAATTTTAGCAATAAATAAATCTTAAACAAATGTACGGGGCAAGACCGTCAAAATGTGTCGGTGCTTAGCTGGGAAATCAAAAACTTTTTCTTGATGAAGTGAATGACTTTAAGTCGTCCAGTGTGATCCTAGGAAATAAATCTCACAATAACTCAATATGCTTATCAAAAACCTCACACAGCCCATCAAGTTTTTCCGTGAACCACTGAAAATGTTGGGATTGTTTAGAATGTTCTCTTGGGTCTTGCGGATCAGAGTCGAGCTTATAAAGACTTTCTAAACAAAGCTGAATAGTCCTTCTTTTTTTTCCTTTTCTCTTGTCCCAGGCTACATCAAATCTGGCTTCCTTAAGTTGCTTGTCCAGCTTTCTAAACTTAGCATGAACGGCATTTATCCGGTTATCATTTTCTAAGCGGCTTTCTATAACTATATTAATTATTAATTGCTCCTGATGGCCATATTGACAACACAATTCAAAGTAAACACGGAACTCTGATTTAACAGCATCCTTGAACTTTATATTGGTTACTTCATTGTACCATTGATTCCTTGAGCCGGTTTTATATTTTCCATAGTTATCGAACGCTCTCCAATAAGCTTTCATACCGGCCACACTTGGATTTCGATGTGACACCTTTGCTTTATTCTCTCTATTGACCACCCCTCTGGTCAACATCCCAAGTTCATCAGATTTCAAATCCCGAAATTCCACATCACTCAGTTGCGTAATTTGATGAATACTTGATAAGGGAATTGCCTCCATATCTTCTGTTTTATCAGAATACCCAACTAAAATATACTCTCCTTGTATAAAAAACGTAGCATAAGGATGAAAAATATGGTTTTCTTTCTTCTCATTCTCCAATATTCTAATGAGCAGAATAACTTCTTTGTTCTCAATTACATCTGTACATTTCGATAAAATATTTTTCTTGGACATCGTTTTTTATTTGTTTAGGATAAAATTATGAGTTCTATTCTTAAAAAACTCAAATTTTATAATTTTTGTCTTACTCAAACAGCATTATTACCGATAGTCAATAACTCAAATCAATAATTAATCCATGAAAAACAATGTAGCCATCAGGATATTCATTTTTTGATTTTATGAGTATTATGTATTTTATTAGAATATTGAGATAAAAAGATTACCTTTGTCCCTCATCAAAACTTAAATCATGCCAATTACAAATAGAACCACCAACTTACATCAGCCTTATAAGCCACACAAAAACCGTGAGGAAAAGCTCAATGACTTATATCTTTTAGCTGAAACTTTATTAAAATCCAATGTTAGCATTCGACTGAAGAAGAAGTTTTTTCGTCACGTTATTTGGGAGATAACTGCTGTTGATGGCACATATAAGACAAGATACCGCTCAGCAGCAGTGCTTGGTGAAAATGAAGTACCCATAAATCACGAACATGTTTGGCCGGTGAAGTCTATAACATCTGAAATCCTTAGCAACCCGGATCAGATGAGAAGGATTTTAGAGGAAAAAGCAGTTGCCTGCATCGTTTCCAGAGAAGAACATAATTGTTTACGAGATGATATAGAAGGATGGGAAAGATACAGCAAAGCTAATCTTCGGGTAAAAGATATGCTTACTGGAAACTGGATGATTGGATAGTTGAATTTAAATTATAAAGAGCGGGAACTGCCATTTTCATAAATGCGAGCTCTTATTGCAATGCTAAAGATAGTTTAATCCTCTTAACATAATAAAACCCTATTTAATGAAAACTATGAAACCACAACAAAACAAATCCGGCATACCCTATGGAGTTCTTTGGGGCTTCATTGTCATGTTTGCTTACGTCTGGGCATATTTTGCAGTAGCCTGGCTGCTGTTGCCAAATACAAGTGAACTAAATTTATTCAAGGACTGGCTAATACTGATCTCATCATCGGTAGCTTATCTTCTTTTTGGGCTCGTGGGTTTCGTCTTTGTACTCATGATGGCTTTTTACTTCAGTATTCGTGATCCTGAAATTTATAAAAATCTATCCAAGCATTGGCCGTTAGCACTGGTATTGTTGTGGTTCATCTTTGGCCCTATACCCGGCCCCATTGATGATCTTGTAGTAGCCATTTTATCAACTTGGCTTTATCTCTGGCGCAGGAGAAAATTCTCTGAGGCTATTGAGAATGAAACTTCCAGTGAACGGGTGAACCAAATGATGCAAAACCACTCACAACAGCTAAAGTCATAATATATCAAAGCGCAACTTTTTCTGGCACTGGATGCCAGATACAAATTTTGATTTGGCTATGAATGGGTTTTGCTTATTTTTTCTTTCCAATTTTTAACTACTGTAATAATATCATCTACATAGTTTTGTCTTTTGACCCCTCTTTGTCCTGGATGATATGCATCAATGATTAATTTGTCACCCTTAATATAATAATGAACACTTCTGTAAACTGTATATTCTAAATCATTTAATCCCAAAATGTCTTTGTATAAATGAAGCGTACTACCAGCAATGATAACTTGCGGTTCCAGTAGTTTGATCTGTTCTTCATTAAAGTTCTTTGTTTTTAAAAACTCCTTTTCTATTTCACTATTATAACTTTTTGTACCGTGCATAGCAGGAAGCTTGAGCGCATTTATAAAAGCTACACTTTGTACTGAATAAGTCATTTCAGGCATGTCTCTTATATAGTTCATATCGTCCCATAAAGGAAAGCCATTTTGCAAACTATATGAAACATATACAATGGGATGCCAGGTGGCTTTACTACCGTGGCTTAATATAAATTCTTTAACCCCTTCACCAAGTAACCACTCAAAATCCCAGCCTCCACCTGTACCATTATCGCCATCATATGCTTCTTTGAGCAGCCATAAAATTTTAATCGGTGCTTTCAAGTATTTCTCTGCATATACTACACCATCTAAAATTGGTTTTCTGTTATTGATTTCATCCGTTAATTCAGATTTTATCCTACTATGAATGTCTTCTAATTTTATTTTAAAATCTTTTAAATCCATTTTATGCTCTTTTTATTTTACAAAAAATATTTTAGATAAAGTTAACCTTTATCCTTATTCAAACAAACGCCCTTATACACGCCCGCCCCATTTTCAAAGAGTGATTCGCGTACTTGGGCATTGAGTTTGTTGCGATAAAATTCATTTTCCTGCTCCAGTCCGTCCAAATTTGAAAGGGCATGGGTGTGCAGCATTTTCTTTAAATCTTCTTTTTTAATGCAGGTGTGATTGGCCAGATAATCTGATAGGACCAGTAAGAGCTTTTTCTCTTTTTGCAGCAATTCCATTGCCAGTTTTCTTCCCTGATTGACCATCTCCTTTACCTCTTCTTCCACAGAAGCAATGTTGTGATATACCGATGAGTCGAGTTCATTTACGGCATAGGCAATTGGAAATTGACCAAACCCCTCTTGTTTGTAAAGTGCTATCAACAAGTTGGTGATATTTAGAATATCACTTTTTGCACCCGCTGTAATATATTCTGCTCCAAAGATCAGCTCTTCTGCAAGCAATCCCCCCAAGCTGATGGCAACACGGTTCTGCACCTCGTTTTTAGCCAGGTATTCATTTTTATGTCGGGAATATACAAATCCATCATTGTTTGCATCCGTAGTGACGGAACAAACGATTTCAGGCAGTTTTTTCAACAAAATGGCAGAAAGTATGGCATGGCCGCTTTCATGCACCGCAGTAATGGCCTGAACCTCATCTTTCCTGTTTTTTCTCAATTTGGTCAAATTGAAAATGATCTTATCTCCCTTGGTTTTAATTATTTCATTGTTTGAGAAATAATTGCAGTACAAACTGCCTTCATTTACAAAGAATTGCAATTTTTCTATGTCTTTATCCAATTGCAATAGCTCCATGATAAATTTATTCAGCTTGCTTTTCAGGATGTGGTTGATGGTCGTGAACAGCGGGCGTACGCCTTGAGTGGGATACACGCCTTCGTCATAAATCGTTTTGATCAGGCTTTTATCAAATTCAATTTCCGTACTCAAATAATTGCCCAGTTTTTCTGCGGTTTGCTTGAGTTGGAGCAGTATGATCTGATTGTAAGCAGCACTGTTCAGTGCCGGATAAATGATGTGGATATTTCCCAAACGGGCAATTTGTTCATCACGAAATCTGTTCCTTAAGGCTTGTTTGATCTTTGGTACATTTATTTTCAGGGACAATTCATGAAATTCATCCGCATCAATATCGGCTGAATAATTCCCGCTCATGGTGTATGCCTCATCAATATTTCCCAGCACAAAAATCACGGATTTGGAAAAACTCTTGACCGATGGTTTTTGGGCTATGCGCCATACTTTCTGTAAATAAGCAATGGTCTCGGCAGCATTGAGTTGTTTGAAATGCGCTTCTACTTCACTTCTCAAATGCAGGTTTAATTCATCCCCTGCATATTCAATTATGTCACTGTAATAGTTTTCTGGAAAAAAATGGAATTTTTTATTCGGGCTGTAATCAAAATCCATTTCATGGCAATATTCTTTCTTGCCCCTTGTAACCATAGCGTTCTCTGCTTCCACACCATGTCTTTCAAGGTGCGTTAGTTTTTTAATCATTCTTTCAAAAGACCAGAGACCACTATTCCAATCAATATAGCGGACTTTGCCCGAATCGATCAACTCCCAAACCATTCTGTTTTTATCCTCCTGGACTTCTTTTCGCGTTTCCCCTTCCAAAGTGCGCGTATGCTGGAACTCATCCAATGCAATGATCAGTGGCATATCCTCCTTGTTTTCACATAAATCTGCGAGTGCATGTCTAAAAGACAAGGCATAGTCTTTTACCCCAAGGTCAAATCGATAATAATAATCATCATAATCCAGCAGCTCGGCCAGTCGGTTGATCAGGGAGGTTTTCCCAGTGCCCGTCAATCCCCAAAGATTAATGACAAGCGGCCTTTCCTGCATTTGGTGCAATGTAAACCAACTGCTGATATTGTCAATTACCTCGTCAATAATTTGGTCCAGGCCCACGAATTCCCGTTTGAGTGTTTGGCTGGCATTTTCCAGTATTTTGTTTTTCTCAAAGAAATTCTTTTGTAAGTCAAGCATGTTTTGTCCCATAATTTTATGTTTTGGAACAAAGCTAAAGCAGGGGTTCGCCAAAATGTGTCGGAGAGACCTAAGTTCGGAAATTCTTTATTGCTCAGAATGCCAAAAAATAGTGAGATTCGACTGGACATATTGATGGAATAGCGGGCTATTTCAAGATATTTCCGGGAAGAAGATTGCTGTTTTCTGGCATTTGAAATCCATAAAACGCAATTTGCAGCGTTGCATTTGCTTGGTTTATCCCGATAGACCTTCACAAATGCGCCTTGCCTATTACGTTTTAATGAATTTCTGAGCTTTTAAATAATTATCGAACTCAGGTTAAGAATAATATCCCAAAGCTTCTTTCAATCGATCCCGGATTCTGTCTACCAACCACTGCGGCTCAAGCACTTTCACGTTTTCTCCGTGCATTAAAATTTGCTGCTCCAACTCAAAATTGGGCTTTAGAAACAATTCAATCAGGCATTCATCTTTTGCCTTGTCTTCGCTTACTACTTTCTGGGAATGGTGCAGTTTTAAGGATTTGATGTATTCTGCCTGAAACATGGAAAAGGAAAGTTTTACTGTTTGAATTTTTCTATCGGAATAGATCAAACCGATAATCTCCTCGAATTTTTCCTTTGGATTCAAGGCTTCATCCCTTTCAAACAATTCATCAGTGACTTCAAGTCCATTGATGCGCTCAATACCAAAGCTGCGCAAATCAGAGGTGTCGAATATAGTCCCGATGACATACCATCTGCTTTTGTATTCTTTCAGCAGATAGGGTTTCAAGCTATACTGTTTTGTTTTTTGAGTGTAAAAATTGAAATGCTCAAATTTGATTTTACGCTGCTCTTTGGTGGCACGCAGTAGTTTTTCCAGATTTTCTATTCCTGTGAGCAAACTAGAATCGTCAAAAGAAACATATTGCAGCAGTTCTTTACCATCCTTTAGGCTTTCGGTCAGAAGGCTGGCTACGTTTGAAAGGTTTATGAATTTGTGAAAGGACTTTAGATTTAAGGATGCTTCTTCATCCAAATAATATCCTTTTTTCCATGTGTCATAAATGATTTGAATGCCAAACTCAATCCGAAGTGCTTCCAAATGCCGCTCAAAAGTCCTGTCCGTTAAATTAAAACCTAGCCCATTGAAATATTCCTGTATTTCCCTTTTAGTGGGATAATGTCGGTGTTTCAATTTCTCTAAAATCAATGTGTATTTTTTGATGGTGCCTTGCGTGGACATTTGGAATCGGGTTTAAAGTGATTGGATTAGAATTGCAATTTAAAACTACTAAACATATTCAAAACAAAATCCCCTTGTTTAACCCGGAATATACATTAGGAAATCTATTGCAGCATGAAATCACTACAAAATCAGACACTTCGTTGTTGTTTTCAATTTCACCATAGCGATGCTATGCTAAAATTTCCAAACAGCCTGATTTTATTGTGCTTTCAAGCTTCATGACAAAGTCCCAATGCATAATCCGGGTTTAGATATTTGGGTTTGGATCAGTGCCAAAAACAAAAAACCCGCAATCTCAATGAAAGCGGGTTTTTTTATTGTAATAGTTTAGCAACTATTTATCGTCTTCTTCCTTGTCCTCTTTTTTGTCTTCCTTTTTAGCTTTAGCCTTAGGTTTTTCATCTTTGGCTTTGGTCTCTTTTTTAGGAGCGGCTTTCTTTTCTTCGGCTTTAGGCGCAGCCTTTTTAGCTTTTGCTTTGGGTGCAGCTTTTTTGCTTTCGGGCTTTTCGGCAGCTTCCTTCTTTTCAGTTTTATCAGCAGCTTCTTTCTTAGGAGCAGCCTTCTTTTCAACTTCGGCCTTCTCCTCTTTTTTAGGAGCAGCTTTTTTGCTTTCTTCCTGAGCCTCAGAAGCTTTGGCCTTAGGCTTTGTTTCTGTTTCTTTTCCTTCTACTTCAAGTGCCAGTGCTTCAATAGAAACAGTACCATCGCCTTTTTTGGCTTCCATTACTTTATTGTAAACTTCGCGATCCAGAATATCTACATATTTTTTATTGGATCTTTTGCGAGAAAAATAAACCACTCCATCAGAGGTGGCAAAAAGTGTGTGGTCTTTTCCCAGACCTACATTTTTACCGGGGTGGAATTTGGTACCCCTTTGGCGTACGATGATATTTCCGGATATAGCGCTTTGCCCACCAAACAATTTTACTCCAAGTCGTTTACTTTCTGAATCTCTCCCGTTTCGGGAGCTACCCATTCCTTTCTTATGTGCCATTTTTTCTTAGCTTTTAAATTATTTCAATCAGGCAATTGCTTCAATAGCAATTTTCGTCAAATACTGACGATGGCCATTTTTTCTTTTGTATCCTTTTCTTCTTTTCTTTTTGAAAACAATTACTTTGTCTCCTTTCAGATGCTCAAGGATTTTTGCAGTGACTTTTGAATTCTTCACAACAGGTGTACCTAAGGTAACTTTTCCGCCATCGCTTGTCAGTAAAACAGAATCAAACTCAATCTTATCACCTTCGCTTCCTTCGAGGCGATGCACAAAGATTTCCTGATCTTTTTCTACTTTAAACTGCTGACCTGCTATTTCTACAATTGCATACATGATAGACCTAATTTTACAAATTGAGGGGCAAAGTTAATACTAAGTAATGTTTTAAACAACTGTTTACAACTAAAAAAGATAGAACAAGAATCAGGGATGACCCGATGGCAACTTTCAAAATACTTTACAGAAAAAATATTTTCCTTTGTTTGTGAAAAACAATTCCAATGGCCTGGAAATCTCTTCTTATAAGACCTTATGCCAATTATGTTGCCCGTAATGTGAAACGCTGGTCAGCAAGCGCAGTGGCAGATCAGCAAAAGTGGATGTGCGCTCTGCTCCATCAGGCGCAGAAAACTGATTTTGGAAAAACACATCATTTTAATAAAATCAAAAACCACACTGATTTCAAAAAGAACATTCCACTTCGGAATTATGAAGACTTTCAAAACTGGCTGGACAAGATATTCAAAGGGGAAAAAGATGTGTTGTGGCCAGGACAACCTTTGTATTTTGCCAAAAGCTCGGGCACAACTTCGGGTGCAAAATATATCCCTATCAGCAGGGATTCCATCAATCATCATTTTTTAAGCGCACAGTCTGCTTCATTGTGTTTTATGGCACAAAGCGGAAACTACAATATCATGGATGGAAAAATGATTTTTTTATCCGGCAGTCCTGAGCTGGAGATGCACTATGGCATAAAAACAGGGCGTTTGTCAGGCATTATCAATCATCATATCCCTGGTTACCTGAGCAGAAACCGCCTCCCCTCCCCTGCTGTTAATCGCATTGATGATTGGGAAGAAAAATTAGAAGCCATTGCAAATGAAAGTATTCCGCTTGATTTAAGCCTGATTGGCGGTATCCCCCCCTGGATACAAATGTATTTTGACCTGCTGCAAAAGAAAAGCAAAAAATCAATTGCCGAACTTTTTCCCAATTTAAAATTACTGGTGCATGGAGGCGTCAATTTCAAACCATACCAGAAAAGACTGGAGCAAAGCCTGGGCAGGAAAATCAATATGATTGAAACCTACCCTGCTTCAGAAGCTTTCATTGCTTTCCAGGAAGATTATCTTTCTGAGGGAATGCTGCTAAACACGGATGCCGGAATTTTTTATGAATTTATTCCCCTGGAACAGGTTTTTGAAAAAAACCCAAAACGCCTGTCTTTAGCAGAAGTGGACATAAACCGGCAATATGCAATTGTCATTAGTACAAATGCAGGTTTATGGGCTTATCTATTGGGGGACACCATTCGCTTTGTTTCGCTCAATCCACACAGGATAAAAGTTACGGGCAGGATCAAACATCAGCTTTCGGCTTTTGGCGAACACGTAATTGCCGAAGAAGTAGAAACTGCCATAAAACTCGCTTGTAGCGAATTTGATGTGTTGATGGAAGAGTTCACTGTAGCCCCAGCTATGGGCGATGCGCAAAATCTACCCTGTCATGAATGGGTGATAGCCGTATCAGAAAAACCAAAGAATGAAAAAGCGTTTGCAGCTTATTTAGATGAACAAATGTACCGGCAAAACATTTACTACCAGGATTTGGTTAAGGGAAAAGTAATCCAGCCACTTAAAGTACGTTGGGTGAAAGCCAAAACTTTTCACAATGCCATGAAAAAGATGGGAAAACTCGGAGGCCAAAACAAAGCCCCCCGGCTAATGAACGACAGGTCATTTGTCGATTTACTGATTAAAAATGCACAATAAGGCATACAATTGAGTAAATTCGCCAATCAATTATCCCTGTGCCCCAAATCCTGTACACCTTGAGTTATTGGTGTTTTTAAAGGGGCTTTTACTATGGCTTTAATATTTTAGATTTGACAAGAGAAACCAACAATACATGGAGCAATTAACAATGATAGGACAGCTGCTGCTGGGCCTGGGACTGCTGGTATTTATCCACGAACTTGGACATTACCTTGCAGCGAGGGCCTTTGGAATAAAGGTGGAAAAGTTCTACATCTTTTTTGATTTTGGCGGCCTTAAGCTCTTTTCCAAAAAAATCGGTGACACAGAGTACGGTATTGGCTGGTTTCCACTTGGAGGCTATGTGAAAATAGCCGGAATGATAGACGAATCCATGGACAAAGACCAGATGGACAAAGAACCCGAGCCCTGGGAATTCCGCACAAAACCTGCATGGCAACGATTAATTGTAATGATGGCTGGAATCGTAATGAATGTTTTGCTCGGTATTGTAATTTTCGCTTTTTGGCTCATGCAATTCAAAGGTGGATATATGGAGCCTTCCAAAATAGAAGAAGGCATTTATGCCTATGAAATTGGGCGCGACATCGGCCTGCAAACAGGCGACCAAATTTTAAGTATAGATGATGAACCTGTGCAGCGCGCTGATGATCTGCTTTCTCTCAAAGTGTTTTTCGGAGAAAAGATGTCTGTTCTAAGGAATGGAAAAGAAGTTGAAATTCAAATTCCCGAGAATTTCTTTCAGCGTTTTAATGCCTGTAAAACCTGCTTTATTGGTTTTCACAACCACCCCTTTTATATTGACAGTATAATTCCTGAAGGCGGAGCCAAAGAAGCAGGAATCAAACCAGGAGATGATATCATCAGTTTCAATGATCAACCCATACGCGTATATGGCGATTTGAAAGAAATCCTGAGAAATGCAGCAGGAAAAGAAGCGGAAATAACCTATGTCAGGGACAATGATACCATACAGGCCATGGTTCCTGTCTCTGAGGATGGAAAGCTCGGAGTATTTATCGGTGAAAATGTAGAACATCAGCCTACCAAATACAATCTGGCTGAAGCACTATACTTTGGCACAAAAGACGGTTGGGAAGCCATTTATTTTAATGCTGTGGGTATTGGCAAAATATTTACCGGACAGGTGAGTGCCAGCGAATCAGTACAAAGCCCCATTGGCATTGCTAAAATCTATGGCTCCAAATGGGATTGGGCAAGGTTTTGGAAACTTACCGGACTGATCTCCTTTATACTTGCTTTTATGAATTTTTTACCCATTCCGGCTTTGGATGGCGGGCATGTGGTTTTTATTCTTATTGAAATGATACAGGGAAAACCAGTGAGCGAAGCCGTAATGGAAAAAGCCCAGATGGTGGGCATGGTCATTTTGCTTACGCTTATGGTTTTTGCTTTTGGTAATGATATTTACAAAGGATGGTTTAAATAAATTAATCAACTATGCTACGATCTTTAATTTTCGGCTTTTTGATCTTTTCAGCAATGCTTTTAACAGCAAAAGATCCTTCAGTAATGATTATTCCTTTTAACCCGGATATGTATTTTTCCGATTCTGACCAGGAGTTGGCAAAATACAATAGCAAATCCATTCCCGAGGTGCGAAAAATGTTCCGCTATGGGTTAAGCATCAATATGAATGCACGGATTATGCAGGAATACAGTTCGCGCTCAATGATCAGTGACTCGGCCAAAGATGCCCAAAAAGACCTTGCCGGTATCTACAACAGCATCGGCTATTTTGAAGACAAAGCAAAATCGGTGCAGGTAAAAGAGGAAATGGAAAGCAATGAAAAAGGGCTTGTAGAAAAAACCAAAGGACTATTTTCAAGAAAAAAAGGGGAACAAGAATCTCAAGAGTCCAAACAAGACAATAACATAGGAGATGATTATAAAAAGTTTATTAATGTAAAAATTAAAAATCCTGACCTTCTGCCCTATCTGAGCGATAAATACGGTACTGATGTTTTTGTGTTTATCAACCAGTTTAATTTAAAGACCAATTACGAGCACTGTCTGGATCGTGCAACAAATACTTTTGAACGGGAAGTATTGGTGCATTTCTCAATTTTTGACAAGGAAGGCAATCAGCTGGCAGGTGATGTAGCAACAGTTTATTTCCCTTCCAACAGCAATGACCTGATGGATATTATGCGCAATAATTTCCCGCCCATTTCTGATTTTTTGGCAGCCAATCTGCCTCAAAAAGATGATGGAGTGATGGCCAAAGATTATATGGAGGTGAAATAAATTTTGGGGGTTTGAAACTATATCTATACTTTTGAAGTAATAGTTAATAAATGATATTGGATTGGGGTGTCCCCGGTCGGCAAAGAAGCTTCAAAAGCTTCTTTGTTTTTTTAATTGATTTCATAATGTTTATCCTCAGAAATCAATAAGCCACATAATACGAATACAGGAAACCCAGAGTCAATATTTTTCAAACCGTGATCGCCACTTTCATCCAAGAATAAATAATACCTCATTTCTGGAAGATATTTGATTTTATTTAGGGTGAAAATAATAAAGAGATTACTTGTATAATGGTAAAGAATGAATAATTTTGCATTCCTTTGCTGAAAAGCAATTGTTCTTTAAATAGTGAAAATGCCCAGGTGGCGGAACTGGTAGACGCGCTGGATTCAAAATCCAGTGGTGGCAACATCGTGTGGGTTCGATTCCCACCCTGGGTACTATAATCAGAGTGAGCACTTTGCTCATGCTCACTCTGATTTTCTTTTCTCACACTTGTTTCACAAGGAATTAGAGTAGGTTTCTAAAATGCTTTCATCCTAAGTTCTATATGCTGCTCTTTCAACCAAACTTCACATTGGTAGTGGTTTAATTACATCGCCACATAAACCAATTTCTTCCCTTTGAAATAATCTTCTTTGAAATAATCTGTTATGGGAATTTTGTCGGCTTTTCGGTGAGCGGCTTTTATTTCATGGTAAAGGTCTCCGCCTTTCAGTGCGATCAAACCTTGTGGCAATGCATTTGGAGTAAGGCAGGCATACTTGCCACGGGTCCAACTCAGCAGCTTATCTAAGGGTGCTACTGCCCGTGTAACTACAAAATCGTAGCTGCTTTTTAATTCCTCAGCCCTGGCTTGTTCAGCTTTTGCATTTTTCAGCTCAAGTGCTTCTGCTATATTTTCTACTACAGCTATTTTTTTTCGAACAGAATCTACAAGATGAAATTCCACTTCAGGAAAAAGTATGGCCAGGGGAATGCCGGGAAAACCTCCGCCACAACCGAGGTCTAATATTTTGGTGCCGGGTTTAAACGAAATAAATTTAGCAATACTAAGGGAGTGCAACACATGGTGTAAATAAAGCTGGTCGATATCTTTTCTGGAAACTACATTGATCTTGCTGTTCCAGTCTTTGTAGAGTGGCAGCAATTGCTCAATTTGCTTTTTCTGCAAATCACTTAGATTGGGAAAGTATTTGAAAATAAGAGACGCTTCCATTTAGAAATTGTCCTTATCGGTGTTGATTTGTTTAAAGAGTAATTCTTTGGCGCGGTACAATTGTGCTTTTACAGTACCAAGCGGGAGGTCAAGTTCTTTTGCTATTTCATCATAGGAATATTCTTCATAATAGCGCAATTTGATCAGCTGTTTGTATTTGTCTCCGAGCTTTTCAATATTACCGCGTACCGTAAAAGCCCTTTGCTTGCGCTCCATTTTTTCTTCGGGATTCAGCGCTTCAGATTTAACATCTATACTCATTTCATCACCGTCACCCGAAGTGAAAGTTTTGTCAAGGGAAGTTGTTTCCAATCGCTTTTTTCGGATAAAGTCTATGCTGTTGTTGGTGGCAATTTTATACAGCCAGGTGCTGAATGCGTAGCGCTGGTCGTATTTATGAATATTGTTAAAAGCCTTGCCGAACGATTCTATGGTAATGTCTTCTGCATCATCCCTGTTGTGCACGATTTTAAGCACCATAAAGAAAATAGAGTCTTTATAACGGGCCATTAATTTCTTAAATGCTCCCTGATCGCGATTTTTTACGGCCAGTTTTACCAGTTCTAAATCTTCTTTAGAACGATTTGTCGAAGTATCTTTTTTCACCATCTCCTTACTTGCTTCCCTGAAAGGATTCCCAAGCTAATTAAAAAAAACGATAAGCAAAAATCACCTGCCAGCAGTACTTGCGGGCTGATTCCGAATTTCAGCTTATGATTAATGTAAAACAACAAAATTGCATTGAGCAAAATTGCTGCACCAAAGATATAAAACAACTGATTATTTAGCTCATAAAGTAAAATGACCAAAACAGCACTGGCATAAAACATTATGCATGTTAAATAATATAAACCCAGTAAAGTGCGGCTGCCAAATGTATAAAAAGATCCGGCTCCGGCATGTCTTTGTTTTTGTCTGAAAAAAGATTTCCAGTTATTTTTTGCTTTGGAATAAACCAGACTGCCCTTCTCAAGACAAATGCTGCTGTTGTTTTTGTTTGCCAGTTGATTGACCAGCAAATCATCATCACCGGATATGCTTTTGGCAGTTTTGAAATAAACCTCTGAAAGGTATTTCTTTTTAACCCCTAGGTTTCTGCCAACTGCCATATAGGGTTTTCCGAAAATAGCCGCAGCCCCGTAAAGCATTGCCGTATGAAAGGTTTCAAATCTAATAAAAGCATTGAGCGGCCCGCTTTCCTTTTCATAGGGCGATAAGCCAATTACAAAATCTGTTTTATCATCAAATTGAGCTGCCATTTTTTTAATCCATTGATCGGATTCAGGAAGGCAGTCGGCATCGCAAAGCAATATATTTTCATAAGTTGAAGCTTTGGCTCCTGCAATCAGCGCATTTCTTTTCCCCGGAAAATCTGCGCTCAGGTTTTTTGCGATTTTTAAATTTGGATGATCTGAGAAGTTTTTTAGAAACTCAGCACTCCCATCAGTACAGCGGTCCAACACTATGATCAATTCCCATTGATGGTATTTTTGCTCGAGCCATTTTGCCGTGTTTTTTTCTAAGCATGCAATTTCATTTTTGGCACAAATAACCCAGCTGACAGGCGGGGCAGTATCATTTTCTTTATTTTTGTATGTGAAAAAGACAAAACCAATGAGTATTCTGCATAATAGAAATAATGCAGTGCTGACAATGAAAATATAGCTCAGTATGATCAATTTCAATATGGATTGTCCGTACTTTGCCAAAAGTAAAGCATTTCAGAACCGGAAAGAAACAAGCCATTGAAATTTGAATTAGCGGGAAAGGATACGCAAAGCAAAGCCCGGGCGGGGAAAATTTATACGGAACACGGGGAAATCGAAACACCTATGTTTATGCCGGTTGGAACTGCGGGAACTGTAAAAGGCGTGCATTTTGAGGAATTGGAAAAAGAAATAGAAGCACAAATTATTTTGGGCAATACCTATCATCTTTATTTGCGTCCCGGGTTGGATATCATACAAAAAGCCGGTGGTTTGCATGAGTTCAATTCCTGGAAAAAACCCATTTTGACCGATTCGGGAGGATACCAGGTGTACTCCCTTTCTGGGACGAGAAAAATCAAAGAAGAGGGCGTGAATTTTCGATCGCATATTGATGGTTCCAAGCATTTTTTTACCCCGGAATATGCAATAGATATTCAGCGCGTTATTGGTGCAGATATTATTATGGCTTTTGACGAATGCACACCCTATCCCTGTGAATACAATTACGCCAAAAAATCAATGCACATGACGCATCGCTGGTTGAAAAGATGTATTGACAGGATGAATGAAACGCAACCCAAATATAACTATGAGCAGGAATTGTTTCCTATTGTGCAGGGCAGTACCTATAAAGATTTGCGTTTGCAATCTGCCGAATATATTGCGGCACAGGATTGTTTTGGAAATGCCATTGGTGGGCTTTCTGTGGGAGAACCACATGAGGATATGTATGGAATGACCGAAGTGGTTTGTTCTGTTTTGCCTGAAGAAAAGCCACGTTACTTAATGGGCGTGGGTACTCCTGAAAATATTTTGGAATGTATCGCTTTGGGAATTGATATGTTTGATTGTGTGATGCCTACCCGGAATGGCAGAAATGGTATGTTGTTTACTTCGCAGGGGATTATCAATATCAAGAATAAAAAATGGGAAGCTGATTTTTCGCCTATTGATCCTGAAGGAGAGTGTACCACGAGCAGATTGCATACCAAAGCTTATTTGCGCCATTTGTTCCATGCGCGGGAATTGTTGGGCATGCAAATTGCAAGCCTGAACAATCTGAGTTTTTACCTGCATTTGGTTAAAACAGCAAGAGCCCAGATATTAGAAGGGAATTTCAGTAAATGGAAAGCTGAAGTTTTACCGATTATTTCACAGCGACTGTAAAATGAAGAAATTAGACCTTTTTATCATCAAGAAATTCCTGGGTACTTTTTTCTTCAGTATCCTGCTCTTTACCCTGGTTGCCATCATTATTGACCTCACGGAAAAAATTGATAATTTCTTTGATAAATATATTCCCCTCGATGAAATTGTATTTGATTATTACCTCAATTTCATTCCTTATATAGACGCCTTGCTGGCTCCGCTTTTTATATTTATTTCAGTCATTTTCTTCACATCAAAAATGGCTTCCAATTCTGAGATAGTAGCTATTCTGGGTAGTGGAGTGAGTTTTTACAGGTTGCTGGCTCCTTATATTTTCTCCGCTACCTTACTGGCTACTTTATTATTTTTCACCAATCATTTTATTGTGCCTGAGGCTAATAAAGGGCGCTTGAGTTTTGAATACACTCATATTAGTAGCCATAAGCTGAAACATGTGGGGCATAATATACACATGCAGATTCAAAAAGACACCTACATATATATAGAAAATTACACACCAAAAGACTCTGTAGGTTATAAGTTTACTTATGAAAAAATTAAAAACGGGAAATTAATATATAAGCTGAGAGCAGATAAAATTCAGTGGTCAACTGAAAAGCAGCAATGGGAAATGCGGAATTATTTTGCCCGTAAAATAGATCAAATGGATGAAGAAATTCGCCAGGGCAGGGATTTAGACACTTTGATTGGTTTTTATCCCAAAGATTTTGATGCGCGTACCAGCTTGATGGAGGAAATGAATTCAATTGAACTCAATGAGCATATTGCAGAGCTGAAACAGAAAGGTTCCGACAATACCGAATTCTATCAAATAGAATTTTATCGCAGAACTGCCGATGCTTTTACGGCTATTATCCTCACATTGATCGGCTTTTCCCTGGCATCCAGGAAAATGCGCGGAGGACTTGGGCTGCATATTGTATTGGGTTTTGCGCTGAGCTCTGGTTATATTCTTTTCTCGCGCTTTTCCACTACTTTTTCTACCAATGGCAATCTCGATCCGTTCTGGGGCGTGTGGATTCCCAATATCATTTTTGGGATTTTGGCTATGATACTACTAAGAAAGGCGCCTAAATAATATACTTTTTTAAGACTGGAATTTGAAAAAATATAGACTAAGCTCAATACAGTTTAGGATAAGCCCCGGGATCAAATTCATGCATTAAACTGTAAGCTGTTTCAAAAATATCCTCTGCATTGGGTTTGCAAAAGTAATTTCCATCTGAGGCATAAGCCGAGCGGTGATCTTTGGCACTGATGGCCTTTGGGGCACTGTCGAGGTATAAATAGGCTTTTTGTTTGTCCAAAACCTGCTGCATCATATAAGCAGAAGCTCCGCCCGGTACATCTTCATCCAGGAAAACCACCCGGTTGGTTTTTTTGATGGATTCCAAAATCAATTCGTGTCGATCAAAAGGCAGTAAAGTCTGCACATCAATCAATTCCACACTTATTCCGGCCTGATCTAAAAGTAGTATTGCCTCTTCTGCTACTCTTACACATGAGCCATAAGTCACCAAGCTAATGTCATTGCCCTCGTGCAAAACTTCCGGCACACCCAGTGGAACGGTCATTTCCCCCAGGTTGGAAGGCAGTTTTTCTTTCAGGCGATAACCATTCAGGCATTCAATGAGCAATCCCGGTTCATCAGATTGCAAAAGGGTATTGTACATGCCAGCAGCCTGTGTCATATTTCGCGGCACACAAAAGCGCATTCCACGAATAGCATTCAATATCATTCCAATGGGCGATCCGGTATGCCAAATCCCCTCAAACCGATGACCGCGCGTCCGAACAATCAAAGGTGCTTTTTGCCCGCCTTTGCTGCGGTATTGCAAACAGGCCAAATCATCGGTAAGTGGTTGCAGACCGTAAATTACATAATCCAAATATTGAATCTCCGCAATAGGGCGCAGACCACGCATGGCCATTCCTATGCCCTGCCCGATAATGGTCGCCTCGCGAATGCCGGTATCAGAAACCCGCTCTTCGCCATATTTTTCCTGCAATCCGGCAAAAGCCTGGTTAACTCCGCCAATTTTTCCCAAATCCTCACCAAAGGCAAAAACTCGGGAATCATTTTCCAGCATGGCATCAAAAGCTTTGTTCAATATTTCATAGCCATTTATTTCCGGTGTGTCATCGGCATATTCTGCCGGCACAACGGGCACATCCAGTGCATTTTCATCGCTTTGGCTGTACAGGTGTGAATTGTAGCGTTCGCTGTTTCCCTGTTCCCATTGCTCTTTTTTGAGCAGTAATTTTTCCTTAACCGGATGATCTTCATGTCGCAATGCCCAAATGGCATGTTTTATCGAAAGCAAAGCATCTTTTCGAATGGGATCCATTTGGTTTTTAAGTGTAAGGGCAACCTGGGCTATTTGTTTGTTTCCGGTACTTTCTGCGGCTTCTTTCAGTAATTGTCCTGCTTCATTCACATCTTTTTTAATGGCATTCTGAAAAGATTTCCATGCTGCCTTTTTTGCGTCCAGAGCATCGGCTTTTGCCTTTTTTTCGATTTCATCCAAAGCATCTGCTTTTGCCAGGGCTGAATCAACAATCCATTCGCGCATTTTTTGGATGCAATCATGTTCTGCTTCCCACTCCAGGCGCTCCTTGCTTTTGTAGCGTTCGTGCGATCCACTGGTAGAATGCCCCTGTGGCTGGGTCATTTCTTTAATGTGGAATATAGCTGGTCGGTGACTTTCCCTGACTTTTTCCACGCCTTTCTCATAGGCCTCACAAAGCGAAGCATAGTCCCAGCCATTGACCGTGTATATGTCAATGCCTTCGTTTTTTTTGTCGCTGGCGAAACCTTTGAGCACTTCGCCAATATCGCCTTTGGTGGTTTGGTATTCGTTTGAAACGGATATGCCATAACCATCGTCCCAAATGGAAACTACCATGGGGATTTTGGTTACGCCCGCTGCATTGATGGCTTCCCAAAACAATCCTTCGGAAGTGCTGGCATCGCCAATGGTGCAAAAGCAGACTTCATCGCCATTTCTCGAGAATTTTTCCGCTTCCTTAATTTTCGGGTTTTCTCTGTATTTTTTGGAGGCCATAGCCAAACCAACGGCTCGGGCCATTTGGCTGGCAGTGGGGGAACAATCGGCAGAACTGTTTTTCATATTTACCAAATCCTTCCAATTCCCATTTTCATCCAAACTGCGCGTAGCAAAGTGCGCATTCATTTGTCGTCCGGCAGAAGCGGGCTCTTCCTCTAAATTGGTATTGGCATAAAGCTGGGCGAAAAATTCTTGGGTATTGGTAATTCCGGCCGCAAACATAATGGTTTGGTCGCGGTAGTAGCCCGAGCGGAAATCTCCGGGTTTGAAGTTTTTTGCCAATGCAATTTGCGCCACTTCTTTTCCATCGCCAAAAATACCGAATTTGGCCTTTCCGGTAAGCACTTCTTTTCTGCCCATCAAGCTGGCTTCTCTACTTTCGCAGGACAATTTATAATCTTCCAATACTTGGGCTTTAAATGCTTTATAAGACAATTGATCTTCTTTTGATTGTTCTTTTCCCATAGAAGTGCTCATACAATCTGCTTTAAATTTGCCCTACAAAGATAATAATTTAGGACGGGGGGAGTTTTTGATTTCTATTTTCTTACGCTAAACTTTGATTAACAAGGCTTAACAGTTTGGTGTTAAATTTGGGTATAAATTTACTGCACTTTTAAAGCCTTTACGAAACTCTTTTAACTTGAATTAGTTTCTTATCTTTGAACTATAAAAATAACACGACATGAAAAATTTATTATTACTTATTAGTTTAAGCCTTTTTACCGGCCTTCTTTTTGCACAATCTGAAGGGCCTACAATGGATTTTGAATTCAGTACTTATGATTTTGGTGAGTTGGCAGCAGGAGATGATGCCTCTGTAGAATTTACTTTTACCAACAATGGTACTAAACCTTTGATCATTACCAATGTGAAAGCTTCTTGTGGTTGTACAACCCCATATTGGAGCAAAGAGCCTGTAGCTCCGGGAGAAGAAGGGACTATTAAAGCAAAGTACAATACAGTAGGAAAAAATGGTGGTTTTAATAAACCCATAACTATTACTTCCAATGCTGAGCCAAGTACTACTCGTATTTTCATAAAAGGAAATGTTACACCTGCGAGTCAATCAGATGGTGTTCCTGAGAAAAAACAATCAATCGTTAAGCAGGAAGACTAAGCATTAACGAATTTGAATTTCTATTAAACTCCATGGCGGTACTGAGCTGTGGAGTTTTTTTTTAAGTGAAAAGCTAAAAATTAAGTTTGATTAGAACATGTTTCAATTTTATAATTGACTGTTTTAATTTTCTCACAATACCTATTTCACTTTAAGTTTACAATTATGCCAAGTATATCAAATAAAGGAAAAAACATGCCGGCATCGCCCATCAGGAAATTGGTGCCTTATGCAGAAGCTGCAAAAAAAAGAGGGGTACATATTTACCACCTCAATATTGGTCAGCCGGATATAGAGACGCCCAAGCAAATGATGGACGCTGTGCGAAATATTGATTTTAAAACCCTGGAATACAGCCATTCTGCGGGATTTGAAAGTTATAGAAAAAAACTACTGGCCTATTATAATATCATAGGAGTTGATTTAAATTTAGAAGATTTGATAGTGACTACAGGTGGCTCTGAGGCTATTTTGTTTGCACTGATGTCCTGCTTTGATGAAGGGGATGAAATTATTATTCCCGAGCCTTTTTATGCCAATTACAATGCTTTTGCAACTGCCGCAGGGGTGAAGATCAATCCGATTGTATCGAGTATTTCCAATGGGTTTGCACTGCCGCCCATTTCTGCTTTTGAAAGTATTATTGGAGAAAAAACCAAGGGCATCATCATTTGTAATCCGAATAACCCGACCGGCTATTTGTATTCTAAGGATGAATTGATGGCATTGCGCGAATTGGTCTTAAAACATGATTTATTCCTTTTTGCAGATGAGGTTTATCGGGAATTCATTTATGGTGATGAATCGCATTTTTCCGTTTTAGAATTGGATGATGTGGAGCAAAATGTAGTGGTGGTAGATTCTATTTCAAAACGCTACAGTGCCTGTGGTGCGAGAATTGGCGCTTTAATAAGTCGAAACAAAAATGTGATGCAAACAGCTTTGAAGTTTGCGCAGGCACGATTGAGCCCTCCAACATTTGCTCAAATTGCAGCTGAAGCAGCTACGGATGTGCCACAGTCCTATTTTGAGTCTGTAAACAAAGAATATATTGCCCGCAGGGATTTGCTGGCAGAAAGATTAAATAAAATTGACGGGGTGATTTGCCCCATACCAAAAGGAGCTTTTTATGCGATGGTAAAATTGCCCGTGTCCAATACAGAGGATTTTTGTAAATGGATGTTGGAATCCTATAGTTACGAAGGAGCTACGGTGATGATGGCACCCGGCTCCGGTTTTTACAGCACACCCGGAATGGGTATGAATGAAGTACGTATAGCCTATGTGCTCAACAAAACGGATTTATCAAAAGCTTTGGATTGCTTGGAAAAAGGCCTGGAGCGATATTGTACAGAAGTTGAGCAGGATACGCAGTATTATAATCAGGCTTGAAGGGACTTCAAATTCACCCAGAATCATGGTTTAAATAAATCAAAGCTGTCAATAATATAGATAGCTGAAAAACATATCCTTAAACCTGAATGTTAAATAATTTCCGAACGCAGTTTCTTTTATCAAAACAGAAGCCGGCTTTTTAGCCCTTTTGTTTAGATTTGCGCCACTGAATGAACCTACAGGAACTCCTGGAACAATACAAGTCGGATCAACGACTGAAAACACTGGTAGAAACGACCAGTGAGGGGAATTCCAATGTCCATATCAAAGGCCTGACCGGCTCGGCAGATGCTGTAATTGCCTCGGCAGTTTATCAAATGACTCCCCGTCAGCATCTTTTTATATTGCCCGATAAAGAAGAAGCAGCTTATTTTCAGAATGCTTTGCAAAGTCTATTGCAGCGAAAGGACGTATTCTTTTTCCCCGACTCTTTCAAAAAACCCGGAAAATTCCACGCCATCAACAGCAATAATATTCTGCTGAGAACAGAGATGGTAAACAAGATCAGCCATTCTGAAAACAAAGGGGAAGTGATGGTGACATACTCCGAAGCACTTTTTGAAAAAGTAGTGCGCAAGGAAACCCTGCAAAAAAATATTGTGAAAATTAAGCTGGGTGAGCAACTCGATGTAGATTTTCTAATAGATGTGTTTATTGAATATGGTTTTGAACGCGTAGATTTTGTTTTTGAACCAGGACAGTTTTCAGTGCGGGGCGATATCGTAGATATTTTTTCCTTTGGTAATGAGTATCCTTATCGCATAGAGCTGTTTGGAGAGGAAATTGAATCTATCCGCCTGTTTGAACCAAACAATCAGCTTTCTACCAGGAAGATCAGTTCGGTTAGTATTGTCCCCAATATTCAGACCCGCTTTGAAAACGAGGAAAAAAGCAGCCTTTTTGACGCATTACCGAAAGATACTGTGCTTTGGATAAAAGATGCCAATTTCACTAAAGAGGTTTTAGACAATTGCTTTGAAAATGCAGTGGAAAAATTCAGGGAAATTTCTGAAGAGGATTATGAAACTGAAGAAGAGGAAGACCTGAGCAATTTCTTTGAAAAAGAACCTGCTGAAACCTTTGAAAGAGCCGTGGATTTTCTCAGTAATTTGAAAAAATTCCCCCTCGTAGAATTCGGGAATCAAAGCCATTTAAATGCGCAAAAAACTTTTGTTTGGAATACGCAGCCTCAACCGGCATTCAATAAAAATTTTGACCTGCTGATTGAAGATTTGAATAAGAACAACAAGGCCGATATTCGCAATTTCATATTTGCAGAAAACCCAAAACAGATTGAGCGTTTCTACAGCATTTTTGAAGACCTGAAAGCTGAGGTTGAGTTTTATCCTATTCCGGTTGCCATTCACAATGGATTTATAGATTTCGATCTCAAAGTAGCATGTTATACAGATCATCAGATATTTGATCGCTATCACAAATACAAAGTGAAAGAAGGCTTTTCCAAAGATCAGGCCTTGTTGCTTCGACAATTGAAATCGCTACAGCCCGGAGATTTTGTCACTCATATTGATCACGGAGTGGGCACCTATTCAGGATTGGAAAAAATAGAAGTAAACGGGCAAATGCAGGAGGCTGTCAGGCTCGTTTATCGCGATAATGACTTGCTGTATGTCAATATCAATTCCCTGCATAAAATCAGTAAGTATGTCGGTAAGGAAGGCACTAAACCAAAAATAAATAAGCTCGGTAGCGATGCCTGGGAACAAGTCAAAAGAAAAACAAAAAGAAAGATTAAGGACATTGCAGAAGACTTAATCAAACTATATGCTAAAAGAAAGGCAAGTAAGGGCTTTGCTTTTAACCCCGACACCTATCTGCAATCGGAATTAGAAGCATCTTTTATTTATGAAGACACTCCCGACCAGGAAAAAGCCACAGCAGATGTAAAAGCCGATATGGAAAAGGAATATCCCATGGATCGCTTGGTTTGCGGTGATGTGGGCTTTGGAAAAACAGAAATAGCCATTCGCGCAGCGGCAAAGGCAGTAGCTGACGGGAAGCAAGTGGCAGTATTGGCTCCAACCACTATTTTGACTTTGCAGCATTATAAAACATTTAGAGACCGGCTGGAAAATTTTCCTGCCAAAGTTGCTTTGCTCAATCGCTTTAAATCAGCCGGACAAAAAAAAGAAACCCTAAATGAATTGAAAGGTGGAAAGGTGGATATTCTTATTGGAACACATGCCATTGTGGGCAAGCAGGTTGATTTTAAAGACCTGGGTTTACTGATAATTGATGAAGAGCAAAAATTTGGAGTAGCTGTAAAGGAAAAGTTGAAAACAGTAAAGGCCAATGTAGATACATTGACACTCACTGCTACGCCAATTCCCCGCACCATGCAGTTTTCTATCATGAATGCCCGGGATCTTTCAGTAATTCGGACTCCTCCGCTCAATCGGCAGCCCATTCAAACTGAATTGCATGTGTACAACGATCACATTGTAAAAGAGGCCATTGAGTATGAGATTTACAGAGGAGGACAGGCTTTTTTCATTCACAATAGGGTGAAGGATATAAAAGATATTACAGCCATGCTCAAACGCTTGTGCCCAAATATAGATTTTGGTATTGCACACGGACAAATGGACGGCAAATCTCTGGAAAGTACCATGTTGCGTTTTGAACAGCGGGAATTCGATGTGCTGGTTTGCACCAATATAATAGAGTCCGGTGTAGATATCCCCAATGTGAATACCATAATCATCAATAATGCACACTGGTTTGGCTTGAGCGATTTACATCAATTGCGAGGCCGTGTTGGTCGCTCCAACAAAAAAGCATTTTGTCATTTGTTCTGTCCGCCATTGAGCAGCCTAAGTTCTGAATCGAGAAGGCGTTTGCGCACTATAGAAGAGTTTTCGGACCTGGGCAGTGGGTTTAATATTGCCATGCGCGATTTGGATATTCGCGGTGCAGGAAATTTGCTGGGCGGTGAGCAAAGTGGTTTTATCTCTGAGATTGGTTACGATATGTACCATAAAATTCTGGATGAAGCTGTAGTTGAACTCAAGCAAAATGAATTCAAGGAATTGTTTAAAGAAGAGCTTGAAAATGAACATCAGTTTGTGCGCGATTGCCAGATTGATACAGATCTGGAAATGCTGATTCCGAGTGATTATATCAATAAAGTAGATGAGCGACTGAAAATCTACACCGACCTGGACAATATCGAAAATGAAGAAGCACTTTTAAAATTCAGAGATCAGCTGATTGATCGCTTTGGCCCCTTGCCAAAAGAAGTTGCTGAATTGATGAACGGCCTGCGTCTGCGCTGGACAGCTAAAAGGCTCGGGTTTGAACGTATTGTTTTTAAGGGAAGAAAATTGAAATGCTATTTTCTGCAAAACCAGGACAGCTACTATTACCAAACGGAGATCTTTTCTTCCGTTTTGCGCTATGTGCGCGAGCATCCCAAAAACCTGAATTTAAAGCAGAGCAAAAAATTCCTTATGCTGAATATCGAAAATATCAAAAGCATGCGCGAAGCAAAAGAACAGCTCAATAGCATTGAGGAGTTTATGAAAAAGGAAGTGGTCTAGCATAGGTCTTCGCAACTTCGCCTTTCCATTCTTCAGCACATTTTACACACTCATCATTTCCTTTCTTATCTTTAGAATTCTCAAAATCACTCTATGAATTTCAAAGCCAACCAAACATTTCTGGAAGAGTTAAAAATGCTGAATCCGGCACAAAAAAACGCTGTAGAAAGCATTGAAGGGCCGGTAATGGTGATAGCTGGCCCCGGTACGGGTAAAACCCAAATCCTGGCTGCTCGCATTGGTAATATCCTGATGGAAACAGATGTTTATCCCGAAAATATCTTGTGCCTCACCTATACCGATGCAGGGGCTGTGGCTATGCGCAAGCGTTTGAATAAATTCATAGGCCCCGATGCTTATAGGGTGAATATTGGCACTTTCCATGCTTTTTGCAATCAGGTGATACAGGATCACCCCGATGTTTTTGGCTACAGGGAATTGGAGGCACTATCCGAACTGGAGGAAGTAGAACTGCTGATGGAATTGATCAAAAATTTCGACAATGACCATCCCCTAAAGCGCTGGACAGGAGATGTTTATTATGAAAGAAAGCGCTTGCAGGCACTTTTTCAAACCATGAAAAAAGAAGATTGGACGTATGATTTTTTAAAGCAAAAAGCAGAAACATACCTTGAGGATTTACCCAACCGGGAAGAATATATTTACAAAAGAAAAACCAAAACAGCCGAAAAAGGAGACCTGAAGCAAGACAAGATTGACAAAGAGCAAGAAAAAATGGAAAAGCTGCTGGCCGGAGCTGCCGAGCTGGAAAATTATGAAAAGCTAAAAGCAGAAAAAGGCCGCTACGATTTCAATGATATGTTGCTTTGGGTAATCAACGCTTTTAAAGAGAATGCCACATTGCTGGCCGAATACCAGGAGCGCTATCAATATGTGCTGGTAGATGAATTTCAGGATTGCAACGGTGCGCAGAATGAATTGCTCAATCAATTGATCGATTACTGGGACAATCCCAATGTATTTGTGGTAGGCGATGATGATCAGTCAATTTTTCGCTTTCAGGGTGCCAGTGTAGAAAATATTATGCATTTCAGAGCGGATTATGAAGCAAGCCTGAAATTGATCATGATGACTGAAAATTACCGTTCCTCTCAGAAAATCCTGGACGCTGCCGGCCACTTAATCGCCAATAACAGTGAACGACTGATCAATGAAGTGCCCAATTTGTCAAAAGACCTAAAAGCGCGTGCAATCGAATTTTCAAATTCTGAAGTACGCCCTGTATTGCGCACCTATCCCAATATGGCCCAGGAGATAGCGCATATTTGCCTTGAGATAAAAACACTGAAAGAACAGGGGGTAAACCTGAATGAAGTGGCCGTAATCTACGCCAAACACAGTCAGGCAGAGGAACTTATAAAATATATGAATCACCTGGAAGTGCCGCTCAATGTCAAGCGCAGGGAAAACATCCTCGATTCTGTATTTATAAAAAAGGTGCTCGATATCCTGGAATATATTTCAGAAGAAATTCGCGTGCCTTTTAGCCGCGGGGATATGCTTTTTAAAATCCTGCATTTTGATTTCTTTGGACTCAATCCATTGGAAATTGCCGAACAAGTAGCTGAAAACAGAACCAATTACAAAAAAAGCCTGCGCAAAGTATTGGCCGATTTGCCAGCTTCAAAAGCCCCTGATTTATTTTCAGCACCCATCCGATCGGAAGAACGATTGAAACAAACTGCCGCAATGCTCGAAGGGTTTATCCGCGACAGTCAAAATCTCACACTGCAAAGTTTGTTTGAAAAGATCATTAGCAAAGGCGGTATTCTAAAATATGTGGTGCAATCCCCCTATAAATTTGACCTGATGCAGGAACTCAGCACTTTGTTTGAATTTATCAAGGAATTAACCCTTAGGGATTCTAAAGCACATTTGCCCGAGCTTTTTGATACCATTCGCAAATTGCAGGACAATAAAATTGCGCTTTCTGTGCAAAAAATCCAGCAATCAGAATCAGGAATTAACCTACTGACCTGCCATGCATCCAAAGGCCTGGAGTTTAAATATGTTTATATGATCGGTGTGCACAGCAGCAACTGGGAGAAAAAAAGGGGGGGCAATCAGAACTTTTCCTTTCCCGATAATTTAGCTGCGGGGCAAAAAGACAGCGACCGCGATGAGCAGGATTTAAGACGTTTGTTCTATGTAGCTATGACACGCGCCAAGGAGCATTTGTACATCAGTTACCCGGAATACGATCTCAATGATAAGGAGCTGGAGCAAAGTCGCTTTATAGCCGAACTGCAGCAGGGGGATTGCCTTAAAGAAGAGCGGCCATCGCTCAGTCCAGATGCACTGCTTGAGTTTAAAATGAAAGTGTTGGAAGAAAACCCTTTACCGGATATAAAATTGATAGAAAAGGACAGGCTACAAAAAATCCTGGAGAAATATACACTCAGCATTACCCACTTGAATACCTTTTTGAAATGTCCGCGTAGCTTTTATTACAAATATATGCTCAAAGTACCGGCTGCAAAAAATCAGCATATGGCATTTGGCTCGGCTGTGCACTATGCTCTGGAACGTCTTTTTAAAGATATGCAGGACAGTAAAGCTGATCAATTTCCCGCTAAAGCAGATATGCTCAAATACTTTGACTGGTACATGCAAAAGCATCGCGACTCTTTTACGGATGAGCAATATGAAGACAAGAAAAACTATGGACACAAACTCTTGCCCGAATACTACGATCACTATATTGATGAGTGGAATAAAGTAGTAAGCGTGGAGCGCTCCATAAAAGGTGTGGAATCAGAGGGGGTACCACTGAATGGTAAATTGGATAAACTCGAGTTTTCGGGTGAAATGGTGAATGTGGTAGATTATAAAACCGGGCAGTATGATAAATCCAGGAAAAAGAAGCGTTTTGACTCGCCCAAAGAAGAATGGAAAGATCCAGAAAATCCTACGCATGAGGAAAAATATGGCGGGGATTATTGGCGGCAAGCTGTTTTTTATAAAATATTGGTAGATGAATTTGTGAAAAACGATCTGGATAAAAACTGGAAAGTTCTTTCTTCAGAATTTGATTTTGTTGAGCCCGATTCAAAAACCGGAGACTTCCACAAGGAAAAAATCCCTATTACAGATGAGGCTGTTAAAATTGTAAAGTCACAAATAAAATCCGCTTATGAGCGCATTGTAGCCCTTGACTTTCAGCATGGTTGCGAAGAGGAATACTGCGAGTGGTGCAATTTCACCAAATCGCATTTTACTGAACTGAAAACCGCAGAAGCACCGGAAGAGGAATTGGAAGAGCGTTTGCCTGAGGGTGGGGAGTGAAAAAAATCAGTTTTTCAGCTCTCAATTCAAAAAACCAAAAAGCCACAGCGGTATTTTGTTTTCAAATCCATATTCAATCATATCGGCAGCCAAGTAAGCATTTTTCAAGTTTTTAATCTGCTTTTTACCCTTTGACTTTCCGCCAATTTCAAAAGTGTATTTTTCTTCCACCAGAAAATCGCCCTGCTTTGTATAAGACACGGCATACCTTGTGTCCACTTGGTTGTAGAAAAATATTTCTCGCTCAGCGCCTTTATTGATATTGCTTTGGCAAATGGCGTGTAGCAAATTGGAGTTGTGTAAATACACCTTTTCGGGCTTTGCCATTTGGGCATCGCTGCTCTTTTTACTGTGCAGTAATTTGATCAATTTCGACTCTTCCAGATATTTCAAATACAGCATGACCGTATTTCTGGAAACCTCCATGTCTCCAGCCAATTTGGAAATATTGGGCTGATAAGGTACCGAATGCGCCAGGATGGAAAGCAGCTTTTTCAATTTGTGCAAATAGCGCACTTCCACATGCCTCAAATAAGGCAGGTCAATTTCCATCATCAGACTCACGGTATTCATCAATTTCCGGTGATAAGTATTTTTATTTTCCAAATAATAGGGATAATGCCCGTATTTCAAATATTCATCAAAATAGGCCAGAGGCTTCACTTTTTTCACAATTTCCTTGCTGATTTGCTCATGCGATTTAATCATTTCTGCCAAAGAAATCCTTTCAAAATTTTGCCCTGTCTCAATATTCAGGAATTCCCTGAAAGACAAGCCTTCCATATTGTACATTACGGCCCTTCGGCTGAGGTCTGCATTGCCATCTTGAATGTGCAGCACGGAAGATCCGGTAAAAACCACCTTGAGTTTTTTGTAGCGATCGTAAATATTCTTCAACTCCTGCGACCAATTGGGATACTTATGTATTTCATCCAAAAAAAGGTGCGTCCCACCTCTTTTCACCCACTCATCGGCCAGTTCAACCAAGGTGTTGCTGCTAAATTGAATATCATCCGTACTTACATAGATGGCCTTCTGTGGTTTTTTGATTTCCCCTTTAATATAGGTCAATAAAAAAGTGGTTTTACCCACTCCCCTGGCTCCTGTAAGTCCTATCAACCTATCATTCCAGTCTATGTCTATCGTTTTCCGATAGCGAATTTCTAGCTGTTCAGTATAGGTGGTATGTAATTCTATTAGCTTTTCCATTTCTTAACTTGTTATCCAAAGATATCACTTTTAATCCAAAATTGCAATCCACACATTGCAATTTTAGTTTTAATTTGCTATTTGCTAATAGCAGTTTTGATTTTGGAATGAAAATTATTCATTGCTTAATAATGTTTTCACCTAGCTATAAATGCTTTTTGCTAAATTGTAAATATTATTCAAATCACAATCTAAATTTCATGCAAAAGTCCTTTTTCACCGCTTTTTTTGTCTTAATAGTTTATTCATTATTTGCCCAAAACATCACCCATGGCCCTGTTATAGGGGGCGTAACTCCAGAAAAAGCCAGAATGTATATCCGCGCGGATTCTGTTCAAGCTTTTACCATAGAAATGGATACGGACAGCAATTTTTCTGCGCCCATTTCATTTGCCAATACCACAAATGCCAATTTGGACAATAGTGTGATTACGGATTTGACGGGATTGCAATCGAATACCAGATACTACTACAGAGTAATGTTTGATGGAATGGCAGATCAGCGCAAGGGCAGTTTTAGGACTTTCCCGCAGGATGGAGAAGCAGGGCATTATGTTTTTGTAACGGGTTCTTGTCAGGAAACACCCAATATGAAAACCTATGAGTTGATGCCCACTTACGAACCTCATTTGATGATCCACACGGGAGATTTTTCCTACCCCGATTATCAAATTGCCAATGGCTATCCAAATGATTACGCAAGAGTGGAAGAAGGCTACAGAAAAAGATACGAAGAACCAGAAATGGTGGAAATGCTCTGGGATGTGCCAATTGCCTACACCCCCGATAATCACGACAATTGGGGGAATTCCAGTATTGGCAATCTCAGGCCAAAAAACAAAAGCGTGAATGGTAAATTGGTCAATTATATTGAAATTGACTCGGCTACGCAGCAAGGAAAAGACAATTGCCTAAAGGCCTATCAAGATTTTTTCCCGGGCTACAAGCTGGTTGATTCCACAAAGGCATATTACCGCAAATTTACCATGGGAAATATCGAGTTTTTTATGCTCGATACGCGTTCACTTTCCACGCCCTACAGCGAAACATTTCGATTTGATACCAATGACAGCTTATGGGTTTTTGACCCAAAGCCCGGACAGAGCATTGTAGGGCAAGATCAGATGAATTGGCTGCTGGATGGCTTGAGCAATTCTACTGCTGACTGGAAGTTTGTGGTTTGTGGTGTTCCTTTTAATAAGAAAATTAAAACCATCATTGATGTGGGTTTGTCTTTGCAGAGTTTTGAATTTGAAGTAGCAGGTGAAACGGGGACCGGCTTCCGTTTGGCAGCAAGTATGTCCGATTGGTGGGGCGGTTTCCCCGATGACATCAATAAATTACTCAACCATGTAAAGGGAAATGGCATAAATGGCGTGATGTTTATCAGTGGCGACACGCACCACAATGTGATGGATACGGGAGAAAATTCTGGATTGCCCGAAATCAACGCCAGTGGATTGAGTGTGGCTACTACTGAATTGGCTTATCAGATTGCCCAGTATGCTTCTCTCCTTGGGCAACCTCCAATTACCGATTCGCTTTGGAATGCGGGAGGTAATGGCTTGTACAATGAGAATTTCAAAAATGCCTTTGGAAAAATAGAAGTCTTTGGACGCGATTCCGTTCAGATGTGCATTATAGATGAAGATGATGTAACCCTTTCCTGCATGACCATTTACCCTGATGGAAAAGTGGTTAGCATAGAAGAGTTGAATCCAGATGCCCGCTTCTTGGAAGAAAATTGGATTGGCAATATTTACCCCAATCCCAATAATGGCAAAATGCGCATTGAACTGAATGAAACACTGCCATTTGAGGAAATCCAGGATTTATCGGTGATTTCCATGGACGGTAAAATTTACAACAATAGGATTGCTCCCATTAATGGCCATTCATTCGAACTATATGTGCCCAATCTTTCGAGCGGCATTTATTATGTAGTGCTGAAAAACAAGGATGGAAGATTTGCTTATAAATCATTTGTGAAGCTGTGATTGAAAATCACGCAAAGTAAACAAAGGAATTTTCCTTTATAATCCTTTTCAATTCTGTCAAAACCTCCTCCCTAAACCACGGGTTCTTTGCCTGCCAGATATTGTTTCTTGGAGAAGGGTGTAGTATTGGAGGGTATTTTACTAGAAGAGAACCTAAAATCGAAGCGAAGACTTCCAAAGTCTCAAAGACTTGGGAAGTCTGGGGTTTATCTGATAGCTTGTGTTAATTGAAGGTTTTGTATTTTACATCTAAAAAAATTGAGAGAGGGTACCTTATATCATCTGTACAATAGAGGCAATAATAAAGAGCAAATATTCTTCAATGAAGAAAATTACTTTTATTTCCTGCATCTTTTCAAAAAGTATTTAAATGATTATTTAGACATGTTTTCGTATTGTTTGATGCCAAACCACTTCCATTTTTTTGTCAGGATAAATGAAGTTGACTCAGAAATTTTAAGAGAAGCCTTTAGGGTGTTTTTCATGACATATTCTAAAGCCATTAACAAGCAACAAAACAGAACTGGTAGTTTATTTCAAAAAAAAGTTTAGAAGAAAAGAAATCGCTGATCAAGATTATTATTCTGCTATTATCGCTTATATTCATTACAATCCAATTAAAGCAGGTTTATGTTATAGATTTGAAGATTGGAAATTTAGCTCCTACAATGCTATCATCAGTGATAAGCCAACTATGGTACAGAAAAATGAAGTGTTGGAATGGTTTTCAGGGATAGAAGCTTTTATTCAATTTCATGAAGACTACAGAGGTTATCAGGACGATAAATTAAAGGACATTCTATTTTAAGTCTGGGTAAATCAGATTTCCAGCACTGCATTCACTTTCTTTTCCAGCGCAGACAAAACCTCCTCCCTAAACCACGGGTTCTTTGCCTGCCAGATGTTGTTTCTTGGCGATGGATGTGGCAAAGGGAAATATTTGGGCAGGTAATTTCTGAAGTTTTTCACTGTAGCCGTTAGCGTTTTTTCAGCCCGCTTTCCTAAGTAATATTTCTGCGCATAATTGCCAATCAGCAGGATTAATTCAGGATTCATTTTTTGGAGCAAAGCCTTGTGCCAAAGTGGTGCACATTCAGGTCGTGGAGGTAGGTCACCACTTTTGCCGGTACCAGGATAGCAAAACCCCATAGGTATAAGTGCTACTATTTCAGGATTGTAAAACACCTCCTTATCAATGCCCAGCCAGGCTCTCAGGTTATCCCCGCTTTTATCGTCCCAGGGAATGCCGGATTGATGCACAATTCTGCCTGGCGCCTGTCCAATAATTACCAGTTTGCTTTTCGGACTTGCAGTTAAAACTGGATTGGCCCCTAAAGGCAAGTGCGGTTCACATTCTTTGCAATTCCTGATTTTACCAAGTAAAGCATCCATACAAAATGGAAGCTACAAAAATTATTGTTTTCCCTCACGGGTAAAAACCCATTCCTTGCCTTTGCTCAGGCGATCATTGTAACTGTAGCCATCCAAATTAAAACTTTTGATATCTTCCGCTTTCTCAATTCGGTTTTGGATAATATAGCGACACATCAGGCCGCGGGCTTTTTTGGCAAAAAATGCAATGATTTTGTACTTGTCCCCTTTCCAGTCTTTGAATTGGGGTGTGATGATTTCTGCCTCAATCTTTTTGGGCTGAACGGATTTCCAGTATTCATTGCTCGCCAGGTTGACCAGCACTTTTTCTTTTTGACCTTTTAAAGCGTCATTGAGTGCCAGGGTGATTTGGTCGCCCCAAAACTCGTAAAGGTTTTTCTTTTGTCCCACTTTCAATTTGGTGCCCATTTCCAGGCGATAAGGCTGCATCAAATCCAGCGGACGCAACAGCCCGTATAATCCAGATAAAATACGCAGATGGTTTTGTGCATATTTTAAATCAGCAGCGGATAAGTTATCTGCATCAATACCCTGGTACACATCGCCCTGGAATGCCCGTAAAGCTTGTTTGGCATTATTGGAATCAAAAGGCAATGAACGGTTTTGATTGCGATTGTAATTCAGGTTGGCCAGCGATTCGCTGATGTTCATCAATTCCGACAACTGTTTCCTGCTTTTCTTTTTCAGAACAGCATTCAGCTTTTCAAAAGCATCAGGAAAAAGTATTTCCGAGTATTCATTTGTTTTCGGGTCACTTTCAAAATCAAGACTTTTGGCAGGGGAAACTACGTAAATCATGTGTGTCTATAATTTAATGTGTTACATTGGAAATGCGAATTTAATAAATACTCAGTTTATGTTGTTCTGCATTTTCGCCATCAAATACTTCTATAATATACATGCCGCTGCTCAATTTACCTGCATCTATTTCCAGCCTATTGTTCTGTAGCTTTCCATAATATTTTTGCATCAGCAATTGCCCGCCCAGGCTGTAAATTTTGATGGCTGCCAATTTAGGAGCATGGTCTTTCCATTCAATTACAAACTGTCCACTGTTGGGGTTGGGGTAAATGGATGAGCTGTTTTGAACTGCTGCGGGTGTATTTATTGATGTAGGCAAATTCGATGAATCAATGGCCACAAACATATCGAAACCAGCTTCCACAATATGACCGGAACCAACCTGATCAGCAGTTTCCACAATCAATTGCATAGTAGAAGTGACCTGTATCACAGAATTTAAATTCACCGAATTAAATCCCCATTCGTTGCCGTCCTGAGTATTGAAATCCAGTGTTTCAAGTGTTACAGTCTGACTGCCATTGGAGAGCTTTATAATCAGCTCATCATCGGGAGTGCTCCCTGCCTGTCCCCCATCATTGAAAAACCAACGATAGTAATTCAGATATGGCCTTTGATAATTGCTCGGGTCAAAAACAGGTGAAGTCAAAATTGTATTTCCATCGTCCACATCATCATTACCAGCTTGTCCTCCACCGTTGCCAGTAGCAAAACAAAAACTTCCAAAATCCTCTTCAACATCTGCCCCAGGGTTTGAGGGCTGGTTATTAAAAGAAGTTCCAATCGGAATTCCACGCTCCCAAATACCGGTACTTGCGTTGCCTGAAACTGTCCAGTCAAAATTCATGATAAAGTCATCGTAGTAAACTCCCGGGACAATCTCAATTTCAATTCCGCTGGTATTGCTCTGCAAATCAAATGAAGGGTTGTGCAATTTGGTCATATAGCCCCATTTGCCGGCATACACCTCATAAGTACCTGATTTGTAGGTGTTTCCAGTAGTGAATTGCCCATCGGCATCACAGGTGATTTCATAGCGCGCACCAATGCTGTTCAAAACAACTTTGGCAAAAGGCACGCCCGCTCCGTTTAAAGCATTCCTTACTGTACCGGTAAAATTATAGGAAGGGCCGGGCGTAACTCCATCGCTTGTTTTTATACTTGCCCTACTCGTATTCAATACTCCCAGCATGACATCAGCTTGTCCTTCGGTGAACATAAACAAACAGGCATCATCGGAATAATCCATATAGTTCATCCACATATCAGGTAAGTCAACGGGTGTTTCGGTACAGGTGTTTTGACTGGGACTGAAATTGCAACCGTAATTGGCCTCGTCAATTGGTGGGGTGTCGCAAATACGGTCTCCGGAAAAAGTACAGGTTACTGGGTCATTTCCGGCACAGGCACTTCCAGCAAATGTGTGTTCCAAACCAAGCCAGTGACCTATTTCATGTGTAGCGGTTCTTCCAAGGTTAAAATTTGTATTGAATGGATTATCGGGAGTTTTGCCATAATACCTGTAACCAATCACTACTCCATCACCATCGGGTGAAGTGCCCGGGAAAGTGGCATATCCCAAAATATTTCCTGAAATAGATGTCACCCAGATATTGAGGTATTGTGATGGATCCCAAATACTGGCAGATTTGAAGGTGTCAGTCCAGTTATTCCCATTTAATGAATTTCTTGTTATTCCATTAGTGGCATTTCCCTGTTCATCAAATTCTGCCATGCGAAACTCAAGATCAAGGCTGCCAATAGCATCTTCAAAAACTGCGGGGACATCACTTATATCAGCATTTTGCGCATTGAAATCCTTATTCAAAACCTCTATTTGTGATAGAATTTGTGCATCCGAAATATTGGTGCCCTGCCCCACCGTATTGTCCGAATCATCGTGATAAACATGAACTACTACGGGAATGACAATAGCTGCCTGTGATTTGGCCGAAACATTATTTTGGGAAAAACTGCGGGCATCCATTCGCATCTTTTCAAAATCAATGGCAACCTGTGGGTTTTTATCGATTAATTCCTGTAGTAAATCATCAGTACCACAGGTTCTGTGGCTTTGGGCGATTACCCCGATGCTTAAAAAGCAGGTTAAAAGAAATGATAAAACAAAATATTTATTATTGGAAACAAATAGCATAAACAGGTTTTTGTTTTTTTAATTCTATATTAATAGTTGGAGTAATTTTAAATTCCTGACAGCAAAAATACAATTTCCATAACCCTAAGAGGAAGGTTTTTGTTTTGAAGAGCAATTATAAAAAACAATTGCTCTCCCTATATTTGCAAAAAATCAAAATAACATGAGTTACGAATATCTGAAAGTAGAGCAAAAGGAAAATGTACAGGTGATTTTGATCAACCGGCCTGATAAGATGAACGCTTTGAACCGGGAATTGATCAGGGAATTGGGCGAGGCCATTCAAGAAGTTTACGATAATAAGGAATTGAATGGTGCTGTGATCAGCGGAGTGGGCAATAAGGCCTTTGCTGCCGGTGCGGATATTGCCGAATTTACCGGCTTGACTTCTGTTGATGCAAGATCGCTCTCAGAAGCAGGACACCGTGTTTTTAATAAAATAGAAAATTGCCCCAAGCCCGTAATTGCAGCTGTGAATGGTTTTGCGTTGGGCGGTGGTTGTGAATTGGCCATGGCCTGTCATATGCGCATTGCGGGTGAAACAGCCCGTTTTGGTCAACCGGAAGTCAACCTGGGCATTGTCCCCGGATATGGAGGTACGCAACGCATGGCTCATCTGCTGGGAAAAGGAAAGGCTTTTGAATTGCTGATGACTGCCGATATGATCAACGGGCAAGAAGCCAAAGCAATGGGATTGGTCAATAAATTGGGCCACAACGATTCACTGGTGGATTCGGCCATTGAGATCATCCAGAAAATTGCGGCCAAAGCACCACTTGCCATTGCCGGAGTAATCAATGCTATAAATGCGGCCTACACAGATGGTGTAAACGGATACCAGACCGAAATTGATGAATTTGCCAATTGTGCCAGTTCTCAGGATTTTCAGGAAGGTGCCAGTGCATTTCTGGAAAAAAGAAGAGCAAATTTTAAAGGGGAGTGATTTTTGTTTGATTTATTTACTGCGTGTTCAAAACAGAACTGAAAGAAAGAATTATTTGTAATTATCTTTGAATAAGAAGCTGGATAGATGACAAATTCCTGGCTAACATTGAAGCCCTAAAGAAATGATGAAAAAAGTGTACATTGATACTTCTGTTGTAGGAGCTTATTATGACAAAGAGTTTAAATACTGGACAAAATTGTTTTTCAACTCTGTTGAAAGAGGTGAATTTAAGTTGGCAATTTCTGAAATACTATATGCTGAATTAAGCAATGCTCCGCTAAGAATTAGGGAAATACTTCAAAAAATTCAGGAAAACAACAAAATTTATGTAGAGTACAATAGTGATGCGCGCAAGTTAGCTGATGAATATTTAAATTCTAATGTTGTAGGCCACAAAAGCATAACCGATTGCAGGCACATAGCTACAGCCACAGTTAACCAAGTTGAAGTACTGGCCAGTTGGAATTTCAAACATATTGTCAATCTTAATAAAATTCATTTGTACAATGGTGTTAATATTCAGCAAGGCTATAAAAGCATAGAAATAAGAACTCCAAGAGAAATATTGAATTATGAAAACAGATGACAGAAAACAAAAAAAAAGACAGGATTCATCAAAAAACATTGATGCTGTCAAATTAATGAGGAAAATCCGGGATAAAATGGATCGGGATTTAATAGATATGGATTTTGAGAAGGAAAAAGAATACTTCAAAAAAAAGGCAGAAGCTTTTACAAAATCAAAATAGTTTCATTTAAGAAAGTGATTTGCAAATTGTGCTGATTAAATCATAAAAGAGCAAAGGCTATGATTTCTATTGATGACAATTCTGAATCGGATGAGGAAAAGTTATGGCTTAAATCCATATTGAACAATCCAGCATTTGATTTTTTGAAGGAAAGCGAAGAGGGTATTTACTCAATAAATGATGGAGAACCATTAAATGATTAGGCACTCAATAGTTTTGGTTCCATTTCCTTTCGATGATTTTCAGCCACAAAAGTCAGATCTGCTATTTGCTTCAGCTCTAAATTCACGATTAGAAACATATCATTTCAGCATTTATTTCCAGCAAAATATTTAGCCGAACAATATATTTTGTAAATTTTAATATACTTATGAGAAAAGAAAAAGACAGTATTGGAGTGATTGAAGTGCCTGCCGATAAATATTGGGCAGCACAAACACAAAGAAGTATCCAGAATTTTAAAATCGGAGGGCAGCAAATGCCGCTTGAGATCATCAAGGCTTTTGCCATTTTGAAAAAATCGGCTGCATTGACCAATCAGGAATGTGGCGTATTGGATGCGAAAAAAGCGGAATTGATTGCCAAGGTATGCGATGAAATCATAGCCGGCAAACACGATGACCAATTTCCGCTTGTAGTTTGGCAAACGGGCTCCGGCACCCAATCCAATATGAATGTAAACGAAGTGGTGGCCAATCGCGCCCATGTTTTGAATGGCGGTGATTTAAGTGATGAACAAAAATCCATTCACCCAAATGACGATGTCAACAAATCACAATCTTCCAATGACACTTTCCCAACTGCGATGCACATTGCTGCCTACAAAATGCTGCTGGAAACCACCATTCCCGGCATTGAGGCATTGAAAGCTACATTGGAAGCCAAGTCAAAGGAATTTATGAAAGTGGTGAAAATTGGTCGCACACATTTTATGGATGCCACGCCTTTGACTTTGGGACAGGAGTTCAGCGGATATGCTTCCCAATTGGATCATGGGCTAAGAGCTATAAAAAACACATTGGCGCATTTGTCGGAATTGGCACTGGGCGGAACGGCTGTTGGCACGGGCATCAACACACCTGAAGGCTATGCGGAAAAAGTAGCTGCTAAAATTGCAGAGTTGAGCGGTATTCCATTTAAATCTGCCGAAAATAAATTTGAAGCATTGGCAGCCCATGATGCCATTGTAGAGGCGCATGGTGCATTGAAAACAGTGGCCGTGAGCCTGATGAAAATCGGAAATGATATTCGCATGTTGGCTTCAGGCCCCAGAAGTGGTATTGGGGAAATCACCATCCCTGCCAATGAACCCGGTTCCTCCATTATGCCCGGCAAGGTAAACCCCACACAGGCCGAGGCCATTACTATGGTTGCCGCTCAGGTGATTGGAAACGATGTGGCCATCAGTGCCGGTGGCATGAACGGACATTTTGAGCTGAACGTGTTCAAGCCCATGATGGCTGCCAATTTTCTGCATTCTGCCAGATTGATAGGCGATGCCTGTGTTTCCTTTAATGAAAATTGCGCCAAAGGCATTGAACCCAATCATACTTTTATTAAGCGCAACCTGCAAAACTCATTGATGTTGGTTACCGCACTCAACACCCATATTGGTTACGACAATGCGGCAAAAATCGCCAAAAAAGCACATGCCGATGGCACTACATTAAAAGAAGCTGCGCTAGAATTCGGTTTGCTCACGGCAGAAGAATTTGACAAATGGGTAGTGCCTGAAAACATGGTGGGTAAAATATAGTATGAACAAATAGATTTTTATTAATTTAACGCTTTCATTTTCTACAAACCCAAACAAACAACATTATGAAACGCTTTATTTTGACTTTTTTCAGTCTAACCCTGTTTTTTGCACTGCGGGGATTTGCACAATGCCCTGATCCAAGTATTACAGCCGATGGCTTTCATCCGCAACCTGAAGATTTGCCCTGTATAATTAATAATGGAACAGCATACAGTGAAACCGTTCAGGTAAATGTGCCAGCTTCTTTTGACACTACACTTCCCTTAATCGGTCCAACTACTGTTACCATCGATAGTATTAGAATCGATTCTATCAACAACAGACCTACTGGAATTGCTTACTCTTGCACCCCGTCAGATTGTGTGTTTGAAGGTGGAAGTGCAGGTTGTGTTACATTCTCTGGCAGCACAACCGATCCAGCAATGGATTATGTGTTGGAAATTTATGCTACTGCCTGGGTAAAAGTGGCTGGCTCTCCCCAAACATTTTCAGGATTTGACATCAGTCAGGCTGGCCTGGAATATTATTTAACTGTTATTAGTGAGTGCGACAACTGCCCGAATACAGGAGGAGAATTTACAGCTGATGCTTTAGCCAATAACCCCGATATATGCGTTGGCGGTAGTACTACACTAAGTGTAGATATTACAGATTCTGGAAACAGAGGGCCATATACTTATGAATGGTCTGATCCTTCAAATAGCTTAGATAGTAATACTGTCGCAAACCCTGTTGCTAGCCCGGCAACATCCGAAACATATAATGTTACTGTCAGCGATACCTGCGGTAATACTACAATTTCTTCTGTTGACGTAAATGTTATTACCGGACCAGCAGCAAGTTTCGGTGTAAGCGATAATGGCAACGGAGCGTTTTCTTTTGATGCTTCTGCATCAACTGGTGTTCCCACCTTAATTTATGACTGGGATTTTGGTGATGGAAGTGCAGCAGGAAGTGGAGAATTAACCACGCATACCTATACTGCTGAAGGCACTTACGATGTAGTATTAACTGTTACGGATGATTGTGGCGCTTCTGATGATCATACTGAACCTGTCGATGTAATTATTACTTCCGTAAACGATCTTTCCCAGGCGGTGGATTATGTAAAAGTTTATCCAAACCCCAACAATGGTACTTTTGAAGTACGCATCAAATCTGCTGATATCAAAAGCAATTACAGTCTCAGGCTAATGGATTTGCAGGGCAAGGAGATTTATGCCGAAAGTGTTTCCAACCAAAATGTTGAATTCAAAAGAAGCATGAACTTCAACCACCTGAATGCCGGAATGTACTTCCTGCACATCAGTTCCGATGGCCTGACTTATGTTGAAAGGTTGGTGATCCAAAAGTAAGTCGTCCAAATTTAAATTCAATTCTAAAGGCGGAAATCGAAAGGTTTCCGCTTTTTTTTGCACTGCGGCATAATGTTTTTTTAATTGTCCCATTCGCTTAAGAAGGCAAAAGCATGAAGATAATTGGCGAAAAAACTGTCAGACAGTTTTTCTTAAAAAAACATGCATTAAAAAATACGCTGAAAGCGAGATTAAAGCACTATATCTAAACTATGCGGAACTGTCAGAGACAGTTGGCTGGCTGAAAACGCGGGATATTTCTGGGCTTGCAGCCACATCAGTGGGAATTTCTAAAGACCAGGCCGGAAAGCAATTGAATCACAAGTCATCCGATGACTGCTGCCTAAAGAGTTTGTGCAAACCCAAGCTACATGTGCAGCCAATGGGTCATAGTCATCGGATGACTGGGAAATCCTAAGTGTTTCCAACCAAAATGTTGAATTCAAAAGAAGTATGAACTTCAACCACCTGAATGCCGGAATGTACTTCCTGCACATCAGTTCCGATGGGCTGAGCTATGTTGAAAGGTTGGTGATTCAGAAGTAATCTATGAATAATTTTATTGAAAAGGCTCCATAAAATTTTATGGAGCCTTTTATTTTTCAGGCAACCTTTTTCGGACAAAAACTATCTTCTTAATATTGGCGCAACTCTAAGCTTGTACTATTATTATATTCGGAAGATTATTTTTTGTAAATTACGCCTGATTTTTCTTTACCCTAAACCAAAATGAAACCCATAATCATGAAAAAGAAACTAACCCTTTTATTACTCACATTTGCCTTTATGGCTACCGGGCTTTATGCTCAAAATTGCACCCCTGTTAGTTTTGGTCAACCTACAATTCAACCACCTACTGAAGACCTGGATTGTGTAGAAAGAGGCCAGCCTTATTCTGAAACCGTTTATATTCAGAACTTTGATGAGGTTACACTTTCAGGCTTTACAGCTACTGTAAACTTTTTGCGCATTGACAGTATAATCAATTTGCCTTGCGGTCTTGATTATCAGGTAAACACCTCTCAAAGTACCAATAGCAATACTATTGCAGGAGGGGACTCGGCCTGTATTTCTATTTACGGCACATCTCATGATTTTCCAGGACAATACAGGATTTTACTTTATATAACTGTTGAAGTAGTCGTTTCTGGTTTCCCTCAACAATTCCAGGGAGAAGCTACTGATTTGATTGATCAAATTGAAGCTACTGCCGGCCAATCCTTGGGATTAGATTTTAATTACTGGTTAAGAGTTAGAGAAACCGCAGCCCCCTGTCCTGCTATTGACACTTTGGATGCTACTGCATGGAATTTAACAGCAAGCGACCCCTGCCCAAATCCATCTGATTTTGTAGTTCAGGCATTGTCAAGAACAAGTGAAATTTGTGGCGGTGATTCAGTCGAGCTTTATGCAACAGCAGCAGGAGGCACATTGCCATACACTTATAGCTGGGATCCCGACTCATCCCTTATCGATGCAAATACACAAGCTCCTATTGCAGTACCAACTGTTACTACGAATTACACCGTAACGGCAGATGATGGCAGCACTACAGCTACCAGCGATGTTGAAATTACCATCATACCTGAACCCACAGCAGGTTTCTCATTTGTGGTAGATAGCAATCAGGTAACTTTTACAAATAACTCAACAAATGCCACATCTTACTCCTGGGACTATGGCGACAATACAAGCGGTGCTGCTTCAGACCCTGTAAAAACTTATATTAATGCCGGTACTTATGATGTGATTTTAACGGCTACCAACAATTGTGGATCTGATGCAGATACACAATCTGTAACTATTGTTTCACAGGCTTTCTGCACCCTTTCAGCTACCTGTTCAGCACAATCGCCTACCGGAAATTTGGGATTGAGTCCTGATACCGATAATATCAATTGTGTAAACAGAGGCGATTTCTATCAGCAATACCTTTACCTGGAAGTTCCTGCCCAAATTACTATTCAAAATTTAGGTATAACTGCAGAGATTGACTTTTTACGTATCGACAATATCGAAAACCTGCCTTGCGGAATTGCCTATCGCTTTGACGATCCGTCACAATTATACAATGGCGGCACAACTGGCTGCCTGGAATTGTATGGAACAACTATAGATCCTGTTGGACAATATAAACTATTGCTTTACATCACAATTAGTATTTCTGTTCCTGCTTTTGGAATACAGGGAGAAGAATTTAGTGGAAGAGCCGATGAGCTCCTACAACAAATAGAAGATCAGTTGGGGTCTTCACTTGGAATTGATTTTGAGTATTGGCTTCGTGTTAAAAATGCGGGAACAACAACTTGCCCTGCTGTTGACAGAAGTGGAAACAATGACCTAACTGCATCTTGTGATGTACTTGAAGCTGCCTTTACAGGTTCAAGCTGTGATGGTGCCAATGGAACACTTACAGGATTTGGTGCAGGCGGATATCCACCTTATACTTTTGATTGGGACAATGGCGCAATGGATTCAAGTATTGTTGTTGGTCCTGATTCAGTAGTGCTATTAAGAGTAGTGGATTCTTTAGGCAATACAGTTTGTTCTGAGGCACAATTAATGCCTTTAACAGATCCTGTTGCAGATTTTGAATCTTCGCTTGGAGAAGAATTGACTGTCACTTTTGATGATGCTTCTGCAGAAGCAATAACATCTTATTCCTGGGATTTTGGGGATGGAAATACTTCAACGGAAGCAAATCCACAACATCAATATGCGGCAGAAGGTACTTACACGGTAGAACTTACGGTAACAAATGATTGTGGAACACACACAGTAGAAAAAGAAGTTGAAGTTGTTCCTGTAGGTATAAATGATTTCAATGCAGATTTCAGTATCAGCGTAATACCTAATCCAAATGATGGACTTTTCTACCTGAATATTAAAACAGAGAAAAGAGAAAATGGTGTATTAAGTGCCTATGACATGAGTGGAAAAGTGGTTTACAGGGAAAATCTCGATATCATAAATGTCAGGAAAGCGATCGATTTGAATGGCGTTTCCCAGGGAGTATATATACTTGAGTTAAGAACTGAATCAAGTAGAGTAATAGAAAAACTCGTTATTAAATAATCGGGCTTTTTTAATCTCTAAACAATAGCTTAATTTTAAGGCGCAAGCAATACCACTTGCGCCTTTTTTTAATAAACAAACAACAAGTCTTAGATCATGAAAATTAAATTTATCTCAATAGTTGCATTTTTTATGCTCTGTATTTTTAGCATAAAAGTCAATGCTCAATGTGTAGGATGTGTCACAGATACTACCAATTGTTCAGGTCCTACAGGAGCAGTTTGCCCTGATATACTTCCAGATGCAGATGCCGGATTTGCTTACGATCAGGATGTCACTTTTAATATGGTAACAGGTCTCGTGATTCCAGGCATAGGAATTAGCCTTGAAGTAACTAATGTAGAAGTAATTGGCGTTGCAGGACTTCCGCAGGGTTTGGATTATACACTTTCAGCAACTCAATTTGACCCGGAAGAAAACGACCCTGCTTCGCAATACGGCTGTTTTAAGGTTTGTGGTGTGCCATGTGCCGGTGATGGCACATATACTATTCAATTGCTGTTAAATTATACAGCTTCTGTAGTAGGATTCCCGATTTCTCTTGAAGTGCCTTTTGAAGTAGCACTCACTGTTAATGCACCGTATCAACCACTCGAAATTCTAAGTACAGCGAATTATTTGTGTCCAGGTGGTACAATCGATTTAGTAGCCAATGATACTCATTCAGTATATAACTGGAGCAATGGAGGCAGCAATATTAATATCCAGGTGAATTCAGTCGGTGTTTATGGATTAGAAGTTAGAGATACCATCAATGGAAATGTTTGTGTGCAAACCGATAGTATAGAGATACAGGATTTTGCACCGGATGCAGGAGCTGACATTACTATTTGCGAAAATGAGATTACACAAATTTCAGCGAGTGGAGCAGATTTTTATTCTTGGAGTCCCGGAGCAAATCTCAGCGATTCTACAGCGGCAAATCCTGTAGTGCTCTATCTTGATACAACAACAACATTTACGCTTACAGGTTATAATGACAGTTGTTCTTCTTCAACTGAACAAATTACAGTTACAGTTGACAACAATTGCCCTCAGGTTTGCCAGGATTGTGAAATAAATGAATCTTGTCCCAATATTATTACCACACAAGCTGTTTGCCCAGGTGTATTGCCAACTGCTACAGCAAATCAGTCATACGAAACCGATTTCAGCTTCAATTTTCCATATGAATTTGATATAACATCAATATTACCTATTCCTATTCCAATACCAGGAGCATTTGACAATATCACTATTGAATATGTGAGTATTGATGATATCAATCAATTGCCTTCTGGACTTTCCTGGGAAAGCGACCAATCCGCAGCCGGAGATATTTATTATCCAGGCCTGGTAGATGGGGTTACCGGCCGAGGCTGTATTAGTATTTGCGGTCAGTTAGCATGTGTACCTGCCGGAACTTATAGCCTTGAGATGAACACCGTATTGGGATTGGAAGGAATACCCGCAAGCCTGCAGGGAATAATTAATATACTGATACCTGGGTTTAATAATGGTGAATTAGAACTCCCTGTTTCCCTTACTATGGAAGTGGTTTATGACAATCCCTTGACAGTGACACCTTCAGGCACCGTAAATTTAGATTTTGGCGAAAGTGTTACACTCACTGCATCCACTAATGGTTTGAGTAATCATACATGGTCAAATGGAGAATCCGGCCCTGAAATTACTGTTAGCGAAACAGGTCAATATACAGTCACTGCAAATGATGGCAGTTGTAACCAAAGCGTTAGTGTTCAGGTGAATGTAGCAGAAGACCCTGTAGGTATTGATGAACTCGATTTTCAGTACCTGGACATTTTTCCTAATCCTACAATGTCAGAATTTGTAATAAGCTGGGAAAGCACTGACCGAATTGATGTACTCCGCATTTACAATATGCAGGGAAAAATAATGCATGAAGAACAACTGAAATCCAATGTAGAACAAAAAACAATTTCTGCCGCATCATGGGCAGCAGGGGTGTACTTTATTGAACTGACCGGGGCTAAGGGTACTGTTCAGAAAAAATTGATCAAACAATAATTATAATAAAGAAAAACCGGAACAAACAGTCAATTCCGGTTTTTCTATTTATTTGCACTATTATGTAATGAATTATAAGCCTTTTATTGTTTTAGATTTATTCTAATGTTTTAACTAATAATTTTATATTTACAGCAAACAAAAAAAAAGATATGGAAGTAAGTAGACTGGTAGACCTTTTACCTTATCAATTAGAAAGCAATCCACAGGAAAAATGCCTTAGCTACAAAGTTGAAGGGCAATGGAAAAGCTACAGCACAAAAGAAGTGTATGAAATTGTAAATAAAGTAAGCAGAGCATTTGTGAAATATGGCTTGCAACCCGATGATAAAGTTGCAATAGTCAGTACCAATCGACCTGAATGGAATTTCATTGATGTTGGTATGTTGCAGGCAGGTGTAGTAAATGTCCCTGTTTATCCCACTATTAGTTCAAAAGATTATAAATACATCTTCAATGATGCTTCAGTAAAATTGGTATTTGTAGAAGATGCAGAGCTCTACGAAAAAGTCAAAGATTTACCTTCGCATGTAGAAGGCCTTAAGGATATTTATTCCATTGAAAAAGTTGATGGATGTAAAAACTGGTCTGAATTCTTAAGTCTTGGAGAAGATTCAGGATTAGAAGAAGAAGTGAAAAAAAGAAAAGCTGCTTTAAAACCTGAAGATTTAGCAACTATTATTTATACTTCAGGAACAACAGGTAGTCCGAAAGGAGTAATGCTTTCACATAACAACCTTGTCAGTAATGTTAAGGCAGCAGTTGATGTATTGCCGCTCAGACAGGATGTAAGAACACTTAGTTTTTTACCGCTCTGTCATATATTTGAGCGGGTAGTTATTTATTCTTATTTCTATATCGGTGCTTCAGTATATTATGCGGAGAGTTTAGAAACTTTGGGCGAAAACCTGAAAGAAGTGAAACCACATTTCTTTACTACTGTTCCACGCTTGCTAGAAAAAGTGTATGATAAGATTGTCAATAAAGGATTGGAACTGACCGGGCTTAAAAGAAAATTATTCTTCTGGGCCTTAGACCTGGGCATGCAATTCGATTTGAAAGGAGAAAATTCTGCTCTTTATAATTTTAAATTAGGTATAGCCCGAAAATTGATATTCAGCAAATGGAAAGAAGCCCTGGGCGGGGAAATTGAAGGAATAGTAACCGGAGCTGCTGCATTGCAATTGCGTTTGGAAAGAGTTTTTTCTGCCGGTGGAATTGCCGTTCGTCAGGGTTATGGACAAACGGAAACATCTCCTGTGATAACAATTAATCGATTTGAGGAAGGTGAATATATGCTCGGTTCGGTTGGAACTCCCATAGCAGGTGTAGAAGTAAAAATTGATCCTGAAACCAATGAAATCCTCTGTAAAGGCCCGAATGTAATGATGGGTTATTACAACCTTCCCGATAAAACAGCAGAAACCATTGATAAAGATGGTTGGCTGCATACAGGTGATTGTGGTGAATTTGTAGAAGGCAAATTTCTGAAAATCACTGACCGTGTAAAAGAATTGTTTAAAACCTCTGGCGGAAAATATGTAGCCCCACAAGTGATTGAAAACAAAATGAAAGAAAGTATGCTCATCGAGCAAATGGCTGTAATCGGAGAAAACCAAAAATTTGTTTCTGCACTAGTGGTTCCCGCTATTGAAGGACTAAAGGACTGGTGCAAGAACAATGGAGTTGATTTTACTTCGCTTGAAGAAGTTGTAAAAAATGAAAAAGTGCTTCAGGCCTATGAAGAAGAAATTAACAAATACAATGATGAATTTGGCAAATGGGAGCAAGTGAAAAGATTCAAACTATTGCCCAAGGAATGGTCGGTAGATAGCGGTGAATTGACTCCTACCATGAAGCTTAAGCGAAGAGTAATTCATGAACGCTACGCCAAGGAAATAGAAGACCTGTATAATGTTTAATTCATTAGCGAATTTTTTAAGCGCAAAACTGATATCCGGTTTTGCGCTTTTTTATTTTAGTCAGCGCTAAACAAAATCACAAACAAAGGCTTATTATCTGCGAATAATTTTCCCTATGGAACAAGTAATAATAATTGGAGCAGGACCATGCGGTTTGGCCGTAGCTATTGAACTGAAAAAAAGGGGCATAGATGCCTTGATTTTGGAGAAAGGCAGCTTAACGAATTCAATAAGAAATTACCCCAGGCGTATGCGCTTTTTCTCCACTGCCGATAATATTGAAATTGGTGGACTTCCTTTCCCAACCTCAAACGTGAAAGCCGACAGAACCGAAGCCTTGCAATATTACCGCAAAGCGGCAGCGTATTTTAATTTGCGCTTTAAGTTGTTTACGGAAGTGATTTCCTATAAAAAGGAAGGACAAGAATTCATAGTGAAAACAAGCCATGCAACATATAAATCAAGACATTTGATCATTGCCACTGGTTATTTTCAGCAAGCTAGAAAACTCAATATTGAGGGTGAAATTTTGCCCCACGTAAGCTCTTATTACGATGAACCCTATAAATATTCCTTTTCTAAAGTTGCCATCATTGGTGGTGCCAATTCAGCCATAGAAGCAGCTTTGGAACTGTATCGGCACAATGTGGAAGTACACATGATTGTCAGAAAACCGGAATTTAAGCCCACGGCTAAGTATTGGTTGGTCCCAGATATTAAGAACAGGATCAAGGAAGGAAAAATCAAAGTCCACTTCAATACGGTGGTAGAAAAAATTGAGCCCAATAAAGTGATGGTCAAAAACACAAAATCCAATACAGGTTCTTCTATTCCTGCTGATTTTGTATTTAGCTTAATTGGCTATTTGCCAGAAACAGCACCTTTGACCAATGCAGGTGTTGAAGTAAATCCAGAAACCCTAGTCCCGAAATTTGATAAAAATACTTTTGAAACCAATGTGCCTAAGCTCTACCTATGCGGCACCATTATAGCGGGGAAGAAAACAGAATCCGTTTTTATAGAAAATGGCAGGGATCATGCAGTTCAAATTGCACAGGAAATTACGGGGTTGAAATAGATATCTAAGCCTCTCAAAACAAATCCCACTTCCATTATTTCCTTAAGCCAAACAAAACACTTTTACCAAACAATCGTTTGATAACGAGAATTTTAGTAAATTAGCCTTTAAAGCAGAAAGAATATATGCCCAAAAAGAAAATCAGTAGGGAATTTATTTTAAACCAGGCATTGAAAATATTCAGTGAAAAAAGCTACTACAATGCTACTATGGCAGACATTGCAGAAGCCTGCGGCATATTGAAAGGCAGCATGTACCACTATTATCCCAGCAAAGAAGACTTGATGAAAGCCGTACTGAAACAAGTACACCACTATTTCAACAAAGAAGTGTTTTTCTATGCTTACGAGGAGGGTTTGTCGGGCGAAGACAAGCTCTACAATATGGGAAAAGCCACCCAAAGATGGCTGATCGACAATGAAAGAGGACAGGTTATGGGCAATATTGGCGTAGAGACAGCCCGCTTGATTCCGGAATTTTCACAACTGATCAAATTGTTTTTTGACGATTGGATCGCTGCGCTGACCCAGGCATTTTTACATAAATATTCAGAAGAAAGAGCCAGAGAGGTAGCCGAGCAATGCGTTTCAGAAATTGAAGGCGCAGTGATGATGATGCGGATTTACAATGAACCCCGGTTTTTGTACGATACATTTCATCGCGTACTGAGAAGGATAAGATAGCGTTATAAAACAATCGTTTGGTATAAAGCATTATTATGTGTAAATTAGAGACCCTTTAAAAATTAAAAATCGATTCAAAATATGGAAACAGTAACAGAAAAAACAAAAGTCCTAAAAGCCTCAGCGCGCAAACTTAGAAAAGTTGCAGTGCTTGGTTCGGGCGTGATGGGCTCAAGAATTGCCTGTCATTTTGCAAACATCGGTGTGGAAGCACTGCTTTTGGATATCGTGCCAAGAGATTTGCCAGAGGATAAAAAATCGGACAAAAAAGCAAGAAACAGCATTGTGGATGGAGCATTGGCTTCTACCTTAAAATCTAATCCCTCTGCTATTTATGACAAGGCATTCGCCAGCAGAATAGAAACTGGAAACTTTGAGGATGATTTCGAGAAAATCGGAGAAGCAGATTTGATCCTGGAAGCAGTGGTTGAAAATCTGGATATTAAAAAGAAGGTTTTTACACAGGTTGATCAATACAGAAAAAAAGGCTCTATCGTAGCTTCCAATACTTCTGGAATTCCAATCAATTCTATGTTGGAAGACAGAAGCGATGATTTCAAAACACACTTTTTGGGCTGGCACTTCTTCAATCCGCCACGCTATTTGAAATTATTGGAAATCATTCCTACGCCAGAAACGGCTCCCGAAGTTGTGGATTTCTCTATGGAATACGGAAGCAAGCATTTGGGCAAAACCACAGTGCTTTGTAAAGACACTCCCGCTTTTATTGCCAACAGAATTGGTGTTTTCTCCATTATGGCCATTTTCCATGTAATGAAAGAAATGGACATGACCATTGAGGAAGTGGATGCATTGACCGGTCCAGTTTCAGGTCGTCCGAAATCGGCTACTTTCAGAACTGCCGATGTAGTTGGTATCGATACTTTGGTAAAAGTGGCCAACAATGCCTACAACGATTGCACGGAAGATGAATCAAGGGATTTGTTTAAAATTCCTGATTTCGTTGACAAATTGGTTGAGAACAAATGGTTGGGCGACAAATCCGGACAAGGATTTTACAAGAAAACCAAAGATGCAGATGGCAAGAAAGAAATTCTTACGCTTGATTTAAATACATTGGAATACCGTCCCAAACAAAGAGCAAAATTTGCAACGCTAGAAACAGCAAAGGCTTTGGACGGATTGAAAGAAAGATTGAAAGCGCTACATGCCGGAAAAGACAAAGCGGCAGAATTTATGAACAAGCTTTCGCAAATGCTTTTCGCTTACGCATCTAACCGTGTGCCTGAAATTGCAGATGAGCTTTACAAAGTAGATGATGCATTGCGTGCTGGTTTTGGATGGGAATTAGGCCCTTACGAAATCTGGGATGTATTGGGCGTTGAACGCACCGTAAAAGCCATGAAAGAAGCCGGTAAAGCACCTGCCAAATGGGTAGAGGAAATGCTGGAAAGCGGAAACACTTCTTTCTATAAAGTAGTGGATGGTGTGAAAAAATATTACGATCAGGAATCTAAATCTTACAAAGCCATTCCCGGCCAAGAGGCATTTATCAAATTGGACAACCTCAGAGGTCAAAAACCAGTTTGGAGCAACTCGGGAGCTACATTGCACGATTTGGGCGATGGCGTGCTGAACCTGGAATTCCATACCAAAATGAATTCACTGGGAGGTGAAGTTTTGGAAGGCATCAACAAAACCATAGATATTGCAGAAAATGAAGGTTGGAAAGGCCTTGTATTGGGTAATGATGGCTCTAACTTTTCTGCTGGAGCGAATTTGGCCATGATTTTCATGTTTGCCATTGAGCAGGAATTCGATGAATTGGAATTCGCCATTCGCAGGTTCCAGAATACCATTATGCGTGTACGTTACTCAGATATACCGGTAGTGGCTTGTCCTCATGGAATGACTTTGGGTGGCGGTTGCGAGCTGACCATGCATTCAGATAAAGTGGTTGCTTCTGCTGAAACCTATATTGGTTTGGTAGAAGTTGGTGTGGGACTAATTCCTGCCGGAGGTGGTACCAAAGAATTTACTTTGCGCGCTTCTGATACATATAGAAGTGGCGATGTAGAGTTGAATCGCTTGCAAGAAAAATTCATCAATATCGCTACGGCCAAAGTGGCAACTTCAGCTTATGAGGCCAAAAACATGGACATCCTTAGAAAAGAGGATTTGATTGTTGTGAACAGCGACCGAGTGATCAAAGAAGCCAAAAATGAGGTGATCCGCCTATTTGAATTGGGCTATACCCGTCCGATTGAAAGAACGGATATTAAAGTTCATGGTAAAACGGCTTTAGGCCCACTTTACTCCGGCTCTTATGGTTTCCATTTTGGAAAATACGCATCTGCCCACGATATGAAGATTGCAAATAAAATTGCTTTTGTAATGAGTGGTGGAGATTTGTCAGCAGCTACCAAAGTTTCAGAAACTTACTTGCTTGATTTGGAAAGGGAAGCTTTCTTGTCATTGCTGGGTGAGAAAAAGACTTTGGAGCGTGTTCAAAGTATTTTGAAAACAGGCAAACCATTGAGAAACTAATTTAAAAACTTAAAAAAGATAGAATCATGTCACATGCATATATAGTAAAAGGATACAGAACAGCCGTTGGCAAAGCCAAAAAAGGCGGCTTCAGATTTGTTACTCCGGTTGATTTGGCCGTAGATGTTATCAAGCATCTTACTGCTCAAGTTCCAGAGTTGGATCCTGAAAGAATTGATGATTTAATTGTTGGAAATGCCGTTCCCGAAGCGGAGCAAGGTTTGCAGATGGCCCGTTGGGTTGCTGTAAGAGCACTTCCGCTTGGCGTAGGAGGTGTTACCGTGAATCGCTACTGTGGTTCGGGCGTAGAAACCATTGCTATGGCAACTGCTAAAATCCAATCTGGAATGGCGGAATGTATCATTGCCGGGGGAACAGAATCCATGTCTTTGGTGCCAACCGTAGGATACAAAACCGTACCCAATTATGAAATAGCCAAAGATTACCCCGAATATTATTTGGGAATGGGCCATACGGCTGAGAAAATTTCCCAGGAATATAAAGTTTCAAGAGAAGATCAGGATGATTTCGCCTACAATTCTCATCAAAAAGCAATTGCTGCTATTAAGGAAGGGAAATTCAAAGACGAAATCGTTCCGGTAGAAGTTGAGGAAACTTATTTGGAAGGCAACAAGCGCAAAACAAGAAAATATACAGTGGATACCGATGAAGGGCCAAGAGCGGATACTTCAAAAGAGGTATTGGGTAAATTGCGCCCTGCATTCTCTTTGGGCGGATCGGTAACTGCCGGTAACTCTTCCCAAACTTCTGATGGAGCCTCTTTTGTATTGGTGATGTCAGAAAAAATGGTGAAAGAATTGAACCTAGAGCCAGTTGCAAGAATGGTAACTACCGCTACTGCTGGATTAGATCCAAGCATTATGGGAATGGGCCCGGTAAAAGCCATTCCAAAAGCTTTGAAACAAGCTGGAATGAAATTGAACGACATTGAGCAAATTGAGCTAAATGAAGCTTTTGCTGCACAGTCTTTGGCTGTAATTCGTGAAGCTGGATTGAATCCCGATATCATCAATGTAAATGGAGGAGCCATTGCTCTTGGACACCCACTGGGATGTTCAGGAACAAAACTCACAGTTCAGTTGATTAATGAAATGAGAAGAAGAAACCAGAAATACGGAATGGTTACAGCCTGTATTGGTGGTGGCCAGGGAATTGCTGGAATTTACGAGCGATTGAGTTAATTATAATAAAAAGGGCAGGTTCTATCGGAACCTGCCCTTTTATGAACCACAGCGGTCTGACGAATTTTCAAATAGGTATCTGTCAAATTATTCACACTTTGGAAACTCAATAAGCAGGTCGTCTGACCGCTTTTCAAAGAAGGCTCAAGATTAGTAAAACCTTAATTCAACAAACAAATATCTAAATAACCCAATAAACAAATAAAAATGAGTGCTGTAGCAGAAAAGAAAAAAGTACTAAAAGGCGGTGAATTTGTCATTGCCGAAACAGAAGCAAACTCAATTTTCATTCGCGAGGACCTTACGGAAGAACAACAAATGTTTGGACAAACGGCCAGCGATTTTGTAGAGAAAAAAGTTTGGCCTTTCGTTCCTGAAATTGACAAAGGCGATCACGATAAAGTCGTTAGTCTTTTGAATGAAGCCGGGGAACTCGGATTGCTCGGAGCAGGAATTCCAGAAGAATACGGTGGTCTTGGAGTAGATTTCAATACCGATTCCGTATTGGCCGAGGAAATTGGAAAAAGTCATTCTTTTGGTGTAGCCGTGGCTGCCCATACTGGAATTGGCACCTTGCCCATTTTATATTTTGGAACAGAAGAGCAAAAGCAAAAATATTTGCCGGATTTGGCTTCAGGTGTAAAAAAAGCTGCTTACTGTTTGACCGAGCCAGGTTCAGGGTCTGATGCATTGGCTGCCAAAACCAAAGCTATACTTTCTGACGATGGAAAACATTATACCATCACGGGAAATAAAATGTGGATCACCAATAGTGGCTTTGCAGATGTTTTTATAGTATTTGCAAAAATTGATGGAGAAAAATTCACAGGTTTTATTGTAGATGCCGATGCTGAAAATATCAAGCTCGGTGCCGAGGAAGACAAAATGGGTATCAAGGGTTCTTCTACCCGCCAGGTGTTTTTTGAAGGCGTGGAAGTTCCTGCTGATAATGTATTGGGAGAAATTGGCAAAGGACATAAAATTGCGTTTAACGTATTGAATATTGGCCGTTATAAATTGTGTGCAATGGTATTGGGCGGTGCAAAAGCTGCTGCTACCAAGGCCATTAACTATTCCAATGAAAGAGAGCAGTTTGGCACAGCTATTTCAAGTTTTGGTGCCATTCAGCACAAATTGGCAGAAATGGCCATTAAAATTTATGCAGTGGAATCTGCTACTTACCGCACTTCAGGTTTGATCAATGATATGATCGAAAATTTGGTAGAAGATGGGAAAGATCCTGTTGAGGCCAAGTTGATAGCTGCCGAAGAATACAGTATTGAATGTGCGATGTTGAAAGTGCTCGGCTCTGAAGCATTGGATTATGTTGTGGATGAAACAGTTCAGGTATATGGCGGAATGGGCTTTTCAGAAGAAGCACCTGCTGCTCGTGCCTACCGTGATTCCAGGATCAACAGAATATTTGAGGGAACCAACGAAATCAACCGACTTTTGTCCGTTGGCATGTTGGTGAAAAAAGCCATGAAAGGCGAATTAGACTTGATGTCTCCCGCAATGGCCGTACAAAAAGAATTGATGTCAGTGCCAGATTTTGGCGGAGAGGATGATGACAGTGTATTTGCCAATGAGCGCAAAGCATTGAAAAATGCCAAAAAAGCATTTTTGATGGTGGCCGGTGCTGCTGTACAAAAATTCATGAACAAGCTGGATAAGCAACAGGAAATCCTGATGAACACTTCGGATGTTTTGATGCAAATCTTCACGGCTGAATCTGCCATTCTTAGGACTGAAAAATTGATTGCTTCAAGAGGTGTAGAGGATTGTGCCATTTATGTGGACATGACCAAAACCTATGTATCAGATGCATTGGAGCAAATGAATATATCTGGAAAACATGCCATTGTTGGATTTGCCGAAGGCGATGAACTACGCATGATGTTGATGGGATTGAAAAGATTTACCAAAATTGAGCCTTTCAATACCATTGCTGCCAGAAGAAGAGTCGCGGCAAAATTGATTGACGCAAACAAATACGCATTTTAGTTAGTTACAAATAACGGTCTGACGGCTACTAAATAGCTGCAAAAGGCCGTCTGACCGTTTGGGTTTAACTGTCAAAACAGGTTTGAATCCACACTAGTTGAAAAAATACCGATCGCGCATCGGGACATAATGAGAGATTTTTTAACCAAAAAGAAAAAATAAAACATGAGCGAAGTAGCTACAGAAAAAAGCCAATTGCTTAAAGGAGGGGAATTCTTGATTCGTCCTTCCAAGGCAGAGGATGTCTTTATAAGGGAAGACCTCAACGAAGAGCAACAAATGATCGGGCAAACCGTGAAAGATTTTGTAAACAGCGAAATCCTACCCAATCTCGATAGAATTGACAAACAAGAAGAAGGCCTTACGATTTCATTGCTGGATAAAGCAGCAGAATTGGGCTTATTGAGCACTGCCCTACCTGAAGAATACGGTGGTATGGGCATCGATTTCAATTCCAATTCCGTGTTGATTGAGGAATTTGGTAAAGCCCATTCGTTCTCGGTTTCATTGGGGGCACATATTGGAATCGGTACTCTACCCATTTTGTATTTTGGAAACAAAGAGCAAAAAGAAAAATATCTTCCAAAATTGGCCACTGGCGAATTGAAAGCGGCTTATTGCTTGACCGAGCCAGGTTCAGGATCGGATGCATTGGCAGCCAAAACCAAAGCTGTATTGTCAGAAGATGGCAAGCATTATGTAATGAACGGACAAAAAATGTGGATCACCAATGGTGGATTTGCAGATGTATTTGTGGTTTTTGCCAAAATTGATGGCGAGAAGTTCACCGGTTTTATTGTTCATGCTGATTATGAAGGTGTTTCAAGAGGAGCAGAAGAGGATAAAATGGGGATCAAAGGATCTTCAACCCGACAGATTTTCTTCAACAATGTAAAAGTGCCCAAGGAAAATGTTTTGGGAGAAATTGGAAAAGGACATAAAATTGCCTTTAACATCCTGAATATTGGCCGCTTTAAATTGTGTGCCGGTGTATTGGGTGGTTCTAAAAAAGCTTTCGATGTAGCTGTTAACTACAGCAATGAGCGCGAGCAATTTGGCAAATCCATTTCCAATTTTGGCGCCATTAAGCACAAATTGGCAGAAATGGCCATTAAAATTTACGTTACGGATTCCATTACCTATAGAACCAGTGATTTGATTCAGCAGAAAGAAGAACAATTGTTGGCAAAAGGAAAAAGCTACGAAGACTCAATTCTTGGAGCTGCCGAGGAATATGCTATTGAATGTGCCATGCTTAAATTCTACGGCTCTGAGACTTTGGATTATGTAGTGGATGAAGCACTTCAGATTTATGGCGGAATGGGCTTTTCAGAAGAAGCTCCTGTAGCAAGGGCTTACCGCGATGCGCGTATCAATCGTATTTTTGAAGGTACCAACGAAATCAACAGAATGTTGACCGTTGACATGCTCGTTCGTAGGGCCATGAACGGAAAACTGGATATTATGACACCTGCTATGGCTGTGCAAAAAGAATTGATGTCAGTGCCAGATTTCGGTGGAGATGATGACAGTGGACTTTTTGCTGCTGAGAAAAAAGCTTTGGAGAATGTTCGAAAAGCAATTTTGATGACAGCCGGAGCTGCATTCCAGAAACTGCAACAAAAAATGAAGCACGAGCAGGAAGTAGTGATGAACATTGCCGATATGCTGACAGAATTGTATGCTTGCGAATCTGCCATGTTGCGCACTGAGAAATTGGCAAATCTCAAAGGAGAAGAAGCCGTTTCTGCTCAGATTGCTGCTGTTAAAGTTTATTTCAGCGATGCACTGGAGCGCATTAATCTTTCAGGTAAACACGCTTTGACAGCATTTGCAGAAGGCGATGAATTGCGGATGATGTTGATGGGTATCAAAAGATTCACCAAATATGAATTTGTAAATACCAAAGCCTTGCGCAGGGAAATTGCCGCAAAATTGATTGACGACAATGCTTACAGTTTGTAAGATTTGATTCTATAATTTTTTCAAAAGCCCGCTTTCGATTGAGAGCGGGCTTTTTTGATAATGCTATTTTTATTATATTTAGTGTATGTCCGATAAAGAACACAGCCCCGATACTGTAAACGAACCCGACCTGAGCGGCCCCTATACCGCTGCGGATTACCTGCAATGGGATTTGGGGTATATGGTCGAGTTAATCCGTGGAAAGGTATATAAAATGAAGCCTAATCCTTCAACCGACCATCAAGCTGTATTAGGCCAGTTGTTGCTTAATCTGTATGATTTTGCTAAAATTAATAAATATGAATTCTTTCACGGTCCTTTAGACATATATCTTGTGAAAGCTGGACAGGATTACAAAGAAACCCAAAACATAGTTGAACCAGATCTTACAATAACGTGCAATCCTGATAAAATAAAAAACTTCGGTTGCGTTGGCAGTCCCGATTTGATAATTGAAATTTTATCCCCTCACACTAATATTAAGGATCAAAAGGACAAGTTTGAACTCTATGAGGAATATGGAGTTAGAGAATATTGGATTGTATCAATCACAGCACGTTCTGTAATTTTAAATGTTTTGGAAAATGGAAAGTACAAAACCTTACGACCCCGAGTAGAATCCGAAACACTTCAATCCGTTATTTTTCCTGAATTGAAAGTTGAATTGAAAGAGGTTTTCAAAAATGTAATGTTTGAATAGGTATGAAAAATTATAAAGCACATAAAGACAACAGACCCGATACGGTAAACGAACCCGACCTGAGTGGCACCTATACCGCTGCTGATTACCTGCAATGGAAAATGGAGGAATTTGCAGAGCTGATCCGCGGTAAGATTTTTAAGATGAGTCCTGCTCCTTCAAGGTATCACCAAAATATTTCAAGGGAGATTTTGAGAGTATTCTTGCCCTATTTTTCTAAAAAGTGTGAATTGTTTCATCCTCCTTTCGATGTGTATCTTGTGAAAACAGAGCAACATTACAAGAAAACAAAGAACATAGTTGAGCCAGATCTTTGCGTGGTATGTGATGATAGCAAACTGAAAGATTTCGGTTGTGTAGGCGCTCCCGATCTGGTAGTTGAAATTCTTTCCCCTTCTACACAGGGCAGGGACCAAAAAGATAAATTTGAGTTGTATGAGGAATATGGCGTGCGTGAATACTGGATCGTTTCGCCAGAAAACCGTTCGGTGATCCTCAATGTATTGGAAGATGGAAAATACAAAACCTTACGGCCGCGAATAGAATCAGAAACACTTCAATCTGTGATATTCCCTGATTTGAAAGTTGAGCTGAAAGAGGTTTTTAAGGATGTGAAATATAAGTAACTCAGTATGAAAGAATATAAAGAACATACGCCCGACACCGTCAACGAACCCGACCTGAGCGGTACTTACACTGCTGCGGATTACCTGCAATGGAAAATGGAGGAATTTGCGGAGCTGATCCGAGGTAATATTTTTAAGATGAGCCCTGCACCTTCCAGTGATCATCAGGAAGTTTCTTCAAAACTGACTTTACGAATGGGTAATTATTTTGAAAAAAAAGATTGTAGGTTTTTTTCTGCCCCCTTTGATGTCTATTTGGTAAAACCCAATCAAGATTACAAAAAGTCCAAAAACATTGTTGAACCTGATTTCTGTGTAATATGCAATGAACAAAAAATCAGAAAGATTGGCTGCGTGGGGGCGCCCGATCTTATAGTGGAAATCCTTTCTCCCTCGACCCGTAACAGGGATCAAAAGGATAAATTTGAACTCTACGAGGAGTATGGCGTAAGGGAGTATTGGATCGTTTCGCCAGAAAACCGCTCGGTAATCCTGAGCGTGCTAGATAATGGAAAATACAGACCCTTACGCCCCTGCACAGAGCCCGAAACACTTCAATCCGTTATTTTTCCTGAATTGAAAGTTGAATTGAAAGAGGTTTTCAAAAATGTAATGTTTGAATAGGCATGAAAGAATATAAAGAACACACACCCGACACCGTCAACGAACCCGACCTGAGTGGCACCTATACCGCTGCAGATTATTTGCAATGGAAAATGGAGGAATTTGCAGAATTAATTCGCGGCAAGATTTTCAAGATGAGTCCTGCACCTACAATTAATCATCAAAGAATAGCAAAGAAATTTTTGATGAACTTAGAAGTTTTTTTTACAAATACTCCTTGCGAACTATTCTTTGCACCTGTTGATGTTTACCTGGTAAAGCCCGGGCAACATTACAAGAAAACAAAGAATATTGTAGAGCCAGACCTTTGCGTGGTATGCGATGAAAGTAAATTAAAAGATTTCGGCTGTGTAGGTGCTCCTGATCTAGTAGTGGAAATTCTTTCACCTTCTACACAGGGCAGGGATCAAAAAGATAAGTTTGAGTTGTATGAGGAATATGGCGTGCGTGAATATTGGATCGTTTCGCCAGAAAACCGCTCAGTAATCCTCAATGTACTGGAAGACGGAAAATACAAAATCTACCGACCTCGAATAGAATCAGAAACACTTCAATCTGTGATATTCCCTGATTTGAAAGTTGAGCTGAAAGAGGTCTTTAAGGATGTGAAATCTTAAATTCATTTCTATCTACACAAAGAAAAATGGGAAGAATAGTAGCATTTGATTACGGTAGCAAAAGGGTTGGTATAGCAACTACCGACCCTTTAAAAATAATTGTCACCCCTCTGTGCGCCCTACATTCCAAAGATGTTGAAGCTTATTTACAGAAATATTTGAAAAATGAAGAGATAGAAGCATTTGTAATTGGATATCCACTCTCATTAGATGAAACAGCAACTGATGCCACTCCACTTGTAGAAGCATTTGTCAATCGCCTGAAAAAAGTATTTCCAGAAATTCCGGTGCATTTGCAAGATGAAAGTTATTCCTCAAAAGAAGCAGCCCGGGAATTATTGAGAGCCGGGGTAAAAAGAAAAAAAAGACAGGACAAAGGTAGATTGGACATGATGAGTGCAGTCATTATTCTAAACCGTTTTCTGAACAGAGATGGGTAAACTTTGCTGAATTAAGGTTAAATTTGCCGCCTTAATTCAATACAACATGTCCGAACAACAACTCTCTTACCCTAAAGAAAAAATCAATATCCTTTTACTGGAAAACATTAATCCAAAAGCTGTTGAACAATTCAATGCTGCCAGCTATGAAAATGTGGAACTGCTCAAAAAAGCACTACAGGATGAGGAGTTGATAGACAAACTTCAGGGCGTTCATATTCTCGGAATTCGCTCTAAAACCCAAGTGACTAAAGAAGTACTTGAAAAAGCGGATAAACTGCTGGCCGTAGGATGTTTTTGCATTGGCACCAACCAGGTTGATCTGGACACCGCTGCTGAACTGGGAATTACTGTTTTCAATAGTCCTTATTCCAATACCCGTTCCGTTGCAGAGTTGGTTATTGCAGAGTCCATTATGCTCATCAGGAGAATTCCTGAGCGCAACCATGCCGCACATCTCGGTAAATGGATGAAAGACAACCAAAGAAGCTATGAACTTCGTGGAAAAACCATTGGTATTGTTGGCTACGGCCATATTGGCTCTCAAGTTTCTGTGCTGGCCGAATCGCTTGGTTTGAATGTGATTTACTATGATATTGAGCCAAAGCTGCCACTTGGCAATGCCGATCCGGTTAAAGAAATTGAAACCCTTTTTGAACAATCAGATATTGTGACCTTACATGTACCTCAAACCGAGGAAACAAAAGATATGGTTACCGCCCCACTGCTGCAAAAAATCAAAAAAGACGCAGTATTTATAAACCTGAGCCGCGGCAATGTAGTTGATCTTGATGCACTGAAAGAGCTGCTGGAATCCGGTCATATTAAAGGTGCGGCAATTGATGTGTTTCCGGAGGAACCCCGTTCGAATTACGATCCATTTGTATCTCCACTGCAAAAACTGCCCAATGTAATTCTCACCCCGCATATTGGTGGCTCTACCATTGAGGCGCAGATCAATATCGGTTTTGATGTTTCCAATAAACTGATCAATCTGCTGGACAATGGTTCTACAGTTGGTTCCCATTCTGTGCCTGAATTGAACCTGCCCGTTCAGAAAGACACAACCCGTCTTCTTCACATACACAAAAACAGAACAGGCGTACTTTCTGCCATCAACAAAGTATTCAGCAAATATAAAGTGAATATTGCAGGTCAGTATTTAAAAACCAACGAATCCATTGGCTATGTGGTAATCGATTTTCAGGGAGATCAATCATCTGAATTACTACAGGAACTGCGCAATATTGAACACACTATTCGCGCCAGGTTTTTGTATTAAACCCGTTTTATGCATTGGGACTTTGTCATGCCCGACTGAATGACTTTAGTCGGGCAGGAAGCTTGAAAGCACAAACTGCCTCGGTCGGCAGTCAGGTAAAATTAGGCTGTTTGGAAATTTTAGCATCTCGAACAATCGGGATGGTGAAATTGAAAATAGATGCTGATTTTGAAGTGATTTCATGCTGCAATACTTGCCTGTTGCAAGCAGGGATTTCCTAATGCATATTACGGGTTAAACCATCCAAATCTTAACATATTTTAAAGCTCTAATTTTGTGCCCTGCGAAATTTTTGTGATTATAAAGCTGCTTTTGAAACCAAAAAACAGCATTATGAAAACGCGTGATATTATTTATGCAGTTATTACTGCTTGCTTATTTTTATTTTTCAACCCTTCTTTTGCACAAGTTCCCGAAGCCATGAACTATCAGGGCGTGCTGCGGGATGACAATGGCGACATTCAAGCCAATGAAACGGTAGATGTGCGCTTTAGCATTTTAAGCAGCGGAACTACTGAATTTACCGAAACACATTCAGGCGTAAGCACCAATGCTTTTGGATTGATCAATTTGCAAATTGGTACACAAAACACAAGTGATTTTTCTACCATCGACTGGAGTATCGGCAACAAGGAATTGCAGGTAGAAGTAGATGCCGGAAATGGCTTTGAAAACTTAGGCAGCAGAAATTTAGTGAGTGTACCTTATGCATTAAGAGCTGGCACAGCAGCTTCTGCTGATATTTCATTAGAGGAATTAAACAATGTTAGCAGTTCAGTAGCTACAAGCGGAGATTATTTACAATGGAATGGTTCTAATTGGGCACCAGCTTCCGGAGCAGGTGGCGGAACGCCTTCAGGGCCAGCCGGTGGGGATTTAACAGGTACTTATCCCGATCCCGATATCGGAAACAACGCAATTGAAACTTCAAACATAGCTGATGCGGCCATTACAGCCAATAAATTGGATCAAATGGGCGCCACCAATGGAGATGTTTTGCAGTGGGACGGCAGCAACTGGACCACTATCGGTGCATCTGGTTTTAGTAATTGGCAAGAAAGTGGTTCTGATATTTATTACAACACTGGTAATGTCGGCATTGGCACTACCTCTCCCAACTATGTTCTTGAAGTAGATGGAGGAAGCCAAACAGCTATATCTGTTCAATCGGCCTCCTCTTCAAGTGAAATGACAGTAGAGGTAACCAATACAAATGGTTCTGCAATTGGAATTGGCGTAGGTCAAAGTTCGTTTGCTACGCCTACAACACCAACAGGTCTATATATAGATGCAGCTCTTGGTAATCAGGGAATATTTGCAAGTAGTGAAGATGAAACTGCTGTTTTAGCACAAACGGATAATGGAGGCGATGCCATTGAAGGTTGGGTCTATAGTGGAAGTGGTCGCAGTGGATATTTTCACGGAGGTGATGGCGTATTAATTGAAGACGGTCTTGAAACTGATGACATTGATATCACTGGAAATTTATTGACTGGTGGAGTCAGTGGCAGTAGTGATGATATCTTGACCAGCAATGGTTCCAGTATAGAATGGACTGCCCCCAGTAACATTTTACAATGGGAAGAAAGTGGTTCTGATATTTATTATGATGGTGGTTACGTGGGAATTGGTAATATTGCAAGCACCAAACTTCACCTTAGAGGCAATGAATCTAGCACGAATATAGCAGGAAGTCCTTTTGATAATCCAGATGTTAACCTAGTAATACAGAACAATAATACAACAGATGGAACCTATACAAGCTTAACATTTGCAACTAAAATAAGCAATAACGCTGTATCTTCTACAGGTAAGATTGTCGGCCAACAGATGAACCACACCTCTGGAAGTACAAGTGGCAACCTAGTCTTTCTTACAAGAGGAGTAAACTTCTCGGGCTCAAATAGCTTACATGAACGCATGCGCATTGATGAGGATGGACGTGTTGGTATAGGAACAAGCGACATTGATTATAACCTTCATTTAACTCATAATCAATTTACAGGTGCAAGTGGAGGAGGTTTGGCAATAGAAAATGAATCCAATAATGCACAATGGGTTTTATACTCTTCCCAGAGCACAAGTGACCTAAGTTTGTACTTCAATGGTGGTTTAAGAGGGAATTTTGACAATACTTCAGGGAATTACAGTGCAAGTTCTGATGAGAGGTTGAAAATGAATATCGCTGCACTTGAAAATAAGAACAGCTTAGAAAAGCTTACTCGTATAGAAGCAAAAACCTATGAGTATAAAAGTGAGCCAGGAAAAAAATATTATGGTTTTATCGCTCAAGAACTCATGGATGTACTACCAGAGGTGGTGACAGTTAACGGCAATGATGGGGGTGAAACTGAAAATCTGCTTACTGTTTCCTATTCAGAATTCATTCCAGTTCTGGTTTCAGGTATCCAAGAACAACAAGAAATTATTCAAAAACAAGATGAGTCTATAAATGAGTTAAAAGCACAGGTAAACAGCTTAATTGACGAAGTAAATCAATTAAAAAAGCGCAGATAATTTTGAAGTCTGCAATATTTTTTTAAATTAAGATTTGTTAATAGAATTTTTTAACCTAAAAACAAACAATACAACTATGAAAACTCAAAAGATTATTCTGAATTTTTTAATTATTATTTTAAGCCTGCCCATGGCTATGGCACAAGTTCCCGATGCCATGAACTATCAAGGTGTGCTGCGGGATGGCAACGGAGATATCCAAGCCAATGAAACAGTGGATGTACGCTTTACCGTATTAAGCAGCGGTACAGCAGAATTTGACGAAACCCATTCGGGTGTCACTACCAATGCTTTTGGCATGATCAATCTACAAATTGGTACGCAAAACCCCGGTGACTTTTCCGCCATCGATTGGAGTACTGGCAGTAAAGAATTGCAGGTAGAAGTAGATGCCCTAGATGGTGATGGCTTTAAAAATCTGGGCACCAGCGAACTCTTAAGTGTGCCTTATGCATTGCGAGCCGGAACAGCCCCTGCAATGAGCATGGAGCTTAACGACCTTGATGATGTAGATGCATCAGGAGCAAGCAATGGAGATTTCTTACAATTTGATGGGACAGATTGGGTGCCTGCGGCCGGTGCTGGTGGCGGAAGCAATTGGAGCACAAGTGGTTCTGATATTTATTACGACAGTGGAAATGTTGGTATTGGTACCAGCGCTCCTAATGCTCCTCTCCATATTCTGGCAACTGGAACTGGCTTAAATGATGGAATTCGAATGACCTCATCTCAAGGAACCAATGAAGACTGGTATTTATATATGTCTTCATCTGAAAACTTGACCATTCGGGATGATGGTACCGATGTGTTTACCATTGAAAATGGAACTGGCAATGTTGGTATCGGGACATCTTCACCAGCTGGCAGATTAGACGTAAATGGATGGGCCATTTTAGATTCTGTAGAATTCGCTGACGGACCAACACTATTTAGAAAAGGAACAGGTTCCTATAGTTTAGCAGTTGGTGCTGATATTGTTGAAGAATCCGGTGTCAACAATTTTGACATTGGAAATAACAATATGGATGATAGATGGGATGAAGTTGTAGCAACCGATTTTGTAACCTTTTCCGACAAAAATGTTAAAAAGAATATCAATGCATTGAACTACGGATTGAATGATATCATGCAATTAAACCCTGTAAGTTACATTTACAAGGATTCACCAGGAGATGAAGTCAAAAATGGCCTCATTGCTCAGGAAGTACTGAAAGTATATCCTGAAGCTGTGAACCAGTATGACTGGGATTACAATCAAGAAACCGGTAAAGTTGAAAAACAGGATGTAGAAGTACTGGGTATCAGCTATGGTGAATTTGTTCCTTTATTGATTAAAGGTATGCAAGAACAACAAGCAACTATACAGGATTTAGAAAGTGAACTAAACGCTATGAAAGCGGAAATTCAAAACCTCAAAAACAAGTAATTATGAAATCGATATACAGTATTATTCTAAGTTTTAGCGTAACACTGCTTTTCGGTCAAAGCATCGAAAGGCAAGTGGTATCGCCATACGGCTCTTATGAAGAAAGCGGTGCTTTGGCTCTTTCTTCCACTGTGGGAGAAGTTGCTACCGCTACATTAGAGCAAGCCGATATTATTCTGACCCAGGGCTTCCAACAGCCCAGCGATATAGATGACACCGTTGGAATTGAACGCGTAATCAATGATTTGAACATAAGTGCATTTCCAAATCCTACTACACAGAAAGTCATTCTGGAATTGAACTCAAACAAGGAAATGGAAATATTTGTGCGCTTGTTCGATATCAATGGAAAACAGTTGAGACATGGAAATGCCGATCAGGTAACCGTTCTTGGCCATAGTGTTCATGAAATTGATTTAAGTGCCTATGCTTCTGGACATTACATTATCCATTTGAGCGAGAAAGAAAAAGGCACTGCGGAATCTATCAAGGTGCAAAAGATAGAATAGTATGAGCTGAGCCCAGAATTCTTTAATCTGCAGTATGCAATGATTTCTATGAAATAAGAAAAATATTGCATAAAACAAGTTTAACCCCGGAATACTTTTTTGTGTTTCGGGGTTTTTTGTGTTTTGAAAAATGTTTTTTATGGCTTAATTTGTATAATTCTTCAAAAAATCATTACTATTCGTATTCTTATCTATAAACCCTATTAAGCATGAATATTCAAAACAGCATTTTTATTCTATTAGTAATGACTTGCCTAATAGTGCAATCAGCTATGGCTCAAGCACCTCAGGCATTCAATTACCAGGCTGTATTGCGAAGCGACAGTGTTGAAATTCTGGCCAACGATACTGTGGATTTGCATTTTACAATTTTAAGTAATGGCAATATTGAGTTTGAAGAAACACATTCGGGCGTAATAAGCAATGCGTTCGGCTTAATCAATCTAAAAATCGGTACTATAGACACACTCGGTTTTTCAGCTATAGACTGGAGCAGAGGTAGCAAAGAATTGCAGGTAGAAGTAGATGCTGGGAATGGATTTGAAAATTTGGGCAGCAATGAATTGCTCAGTGTACCTTACGCCATGTATGCCTCCGGTCCCTGGAAATCTGACACAGCCAATGTGTTTTATACAGAAGGAAGAGTGGGAGTCGGCACTGATACACCTCAAACCAAATTGCACCTCAAATACAGTGAAGGTTTTGCTGCCGGTGGCGGACTGACCATCGACCATGAGTTTTCAACTTCTGACTGGCAGATATACGGTTTTAGTGATGTTGGAAATAGCAGGCTGGCTTTAATAAATGGCGGGGTAGAACGCGGTAATTTTAATGCAACTACTGGGGCATACAGTGCTACATCAGACAGAAATCTAAAAGCTAATATCCAGCCTATATCTTCTGTTTTGAACAAAGTACTACACCTCAACCCCAAAACATATAACTACAAAGAAGATGAAAATCAAAAGCTACATATCGGTTTTATCGCTCAGGATGTGGAGCGCTATTTTCCCGAAATTGTTTCAAAAGATTATACCGATGAAAATCAAAGTGAATTTATTTATCACATGAACTATTCCGGATTTGGTGTATTGGCCATTAAAGCCATTCAGGAGCAGCAGGAAGTGATTGGCCAGCAACAAAAAGCAATTGATTTGCTACAGGATGAACTTGATGCATTGAAAGCAGAATTTGAAAACCTTAAAAACAAATAGTCATGAAACGGATATTCACAACAATTCTATGTCTTGGAATCACTTTAGCCTATGGGCAAAGCATTGAAAGACAAGTAGTTTCAAGCTATGGTGCATATGCTGAAACGGGCGGTCTCTCACTTTCCTCAACAGTGGGCGAAGTGGCAACATCAACGCTTACAGGAGCCGATATCATTTTAACCCAGGGCTTTCAACAGCCCGCACCGGAAGAACTCAATGTGGGTATTGAGCGCGTTGTGCAGAATATGAATATCACTGCCTACCCAAACCCTACTTCCCAAAAAGTAATATTGGAATTGAGTTCTGATAAAGAGTTGGAGATTTTAATAGAATTGTTCGATATCAGTGGCCGAAAACTTAATACCGGAAGTGCAGACCAGCTAACAGTGTTGGGCAGAAGCTTACATGAAATTGATCTTAGCACTTATTCATCAGGGCAGTACATCATTCACCTGAGTGATAGAAGAGGTACTCATAAAGAATCTATTAAAGTTCAAAAAATAGATTAGTAATACTAATATTTAAATTTTTAAAAGGCCTAAAACACATATTTTGTTTTGGGTCTTTTTTTTGTATATTGGAAAAATGTCCAAACCATCTTTTCAGGTAACAATTATAGGTTCAAGTGGAACGCTTTGTAATGATAAGCTCTATAATTTTGGAGAAGAATTGGGTGAAAAGCTTGCTAAAATAGAAGTACATCTTTTTTCCGGGGCTCTGAATGGGTTTATGGAAGCTGTCTTTAAAGGCTTTTCCTCAGTAAAAGACAGAAAAACTGTTTGCACTGGAATTTCACCCTATTTCAATAAAGACAAAGCCAATCCTTATTGCGATATTGTTATTCCCACCGGAATGGGGCATACAAGAAATGCCATTTTAATAAATTCAGGGGACATTATTGTAGCAGCAGGTGGAGGTGCAGGCACACTTTCTGAACTGGCAATTGCATGGCAATTTGGTAAAAAAGTGCTCTGCTACGATCAGGCACCTGGTTGGGCAGAAGCCACGGCCGGAATTGTACTCGATAGTAGAAAAACAGATTTACTGATCCCCGTGAGCAGTACCGATGAAATTTGTAAGGAAATTGAAATGGAAAGAATGCTGCGGGATTTTTGACCACATTCAGAATTTTTATCAGGGTAGGGGGTTAACAGAATATAACAGCAGCCCTAAAGCCTCTGATCAATGCATTCTTTAAATTTGCACGGCTAATTTATTTCCCCATGTCAGTTTCAGTTTCTAATCTCAGTAAAATTTATGCTCAGCAGCATGCTGTTGACAATGTAAGTTTTGAGATTTCCAAAGGGGAAATACTCGGTTTTTTAGGTCCAAATGGTGCGGGAAAATCCACTACCATGAAAATACTGAGCTGCTATTTGCCCCAAAGCAGCGGCACTGCCAAAGTCTGTGGTTTTGATACTGCGGAAGAACCCATGGAAGTGCGCAAAAAAATCGGCTATCTACCAGAAAGCAACCCGCTCTATTTCGACATGTATGTGCGCGAATATCTTGAATTTATTGCCGGACTTTATCAATTGGGAAGCAATTCAAAAAACAGGATCGAGGAAATGATAGAGCTGACAGGACTTGTGCCCGAGCGCAAAAAGAAAATAGGGCAATTGTCAAAAGGCTACAAGCAACGTGTAGGGTTGGCACAGGCCATGCTGCACAATCCTGAAGTATTAATTCTGGACGAGCCGACCTCAGGCCTCGATCCCAATCAGCTTACTGAAATTCGCGCCCTGATCCGTGATTTTGGCAAAGAAAAAACCGTGATTCTTTCCACCCATATCATGCAAGAAGTGCAAGCACTCTGCGACAGGGTACTGATTATAAACAATGGAAAGATTGTAGCCGATGACACCACAGAAAACCTGCAAAAAAGAGACAAGGGTGCTTTTGAAATTCGCCTGGTATTCAAAGACAAAGTATCGGCTTCAGAGCTTGAAGCACTGCCCGATGTTAAAAGTGTAAGCGTTGATGGAGAAAATTTCAACATTATTGCAGGAAAAGACATCCGCGAAGCACTTTTTAAATTTGCCACCGACAAAGGCTACACACTTCTGACACTGGACCAAAAGCAGGTGAATATGGAAGATGTATTTCAGGATATGACAAAGTCAAAAGGCTAAAATTATGTGGAGCATCTACTTCAAAGAGATCAATGCCTTTTTCAGCTCACTGATAGCCTATATTTCAATTACAGTGTTTCTTGTTGCTACCGGGCTCTTTGTTTGGGTTTTTCCAGATACTGCAATCCTGGAATATGGTTACGCCACACTTGATCCTTTGTTTTTGATTGCACCCTGGGTATTTATGTTTTTAATACCGGCTGTTACCATGCGCAGTTTTTCTGAAGAATTCAGCACCGGTACAATAGAAATGCTGGTAACCAAGCCCCTGAGCGAAAACAAGATTATTTTTGGAAAATACTTAGCTGCATTGACGCTTGTTTTATTCAGTCTGCTGCCTACATTGGTGTATTATTACGCTGTGCACCAATTGGGCTTTCCTCCTGGAAACCTCGACAGTGGAGGCATTACAGGTGCCTATATCGGTCTGTTTTTTCTTGCAGCAGTTTTTGTGGCCATCGGTCTTTTTGCCTCTACTTTAAGCAAAAATCAAATTGTAGCATTTGTGCTTGCCGTGTTCCTTTGTTTTGTTTTTTATATGGCTTTCGACTTTATTAGTGAACTTGATTTGTTCTATGGGGGAATCGACAGTGCACTGCAATGGATGGGGATTAATTATCACTACAACAGTATTTCACGAGGTGTAATAGACTCCCGAGATATTGTTTATTTCCTAAGCCTAATTGCTTTATTTCTCTATTTGACTAAAATATCCTTTGAGAGCAGAAAATGGTAAAGCGCATTATTTCAAATAATAGAAACAAAGCTTTTGCAAGACTGATAGTTGTCCTGCTATTCCTTTTTATGCTCAATTTTGTAGCACAACATTTCTACAAAAGATTTGACCTTACTTCTGAAAAAAGATATACCTTATCCTCTTCTACAAAATCTCTTTTGGGTGGATTAGAAGACCATGTTTATGTCAAAATTTATCTTGAAGGTGAGTTTCCTGCTGGCTTTAAACGTCTGCAAAGAGCTACTCGTGAACTTTTGGATGAATTCAAAGCAGTATCAGGTGCGCGAATAGAATACCAGTTTATTGACCCCACTGCCATTGAGGATATGGAAGAACGCAAAAAAGCTTATGACTTTCTGGTGGAATCCGGTATAAAGCCCACCAATCTCCAGGTAAAGGGCGATGAGCAATTTTCCCAAAAAGTTATTTTTCCGGGCGCATTGATCAGCTACCGGGGAAAAGCAGCAGCTGTTCAGCTATTGGAAAACCAGATAGGTTATGGCCCCGAACAGGTACTCAACAACAGCATAGAATTATTGGAGTACAAATTTGCCAATCAGATCAAAAAACTAATACAGAGAAGGAGTCCTAAAATTGGTTTTACTGCTGGACATGGAGAAGCAGGGGAAACACGCCTGTCCGATATGATTAAAACCTTGCAGGAACAGCGCTACCAGGTAGAAATGGTAGATGTTACCCAACAGCTTTCGCTTGTTGAAAAATTCAATGTATTGATTATAGCGCAGCCAAAAGAGCGTTTTGATGAGATTGAAAAATACAAGATCGACCAGTTTATAATGCACGGAGGGAGCGTGCTATGGTTGATTGATCCTATGGTTGCCCACATGGATAGCCTGAGAAATAAAAATGCCTATTTTGCAAAACCGAGAAATTTAAATCTTGAGGATCAATTGTTTCGTTATGGAGTACGCCTGAACAATGATTTGCTACAGGATATGCGCTGCGGAAAAATACCTTTAGTAGTTGGTTCTGTAGGAGATGCCCCTCAAACACAAATGTTTCCCTGGTATTATAAAACACTGGTAACGGGTGAAAACCTTCATCCTATTTCCCGTAATTTGGATGCCGTGCTTTTTGAATTTGCCAGCACTATTGATACTTTGAAAAATGAAAACATTCGCAAGAAAATATTACTCAATAGCTCAAAGTACAGCAAAGCACTGATGGCTCCAGTACGTGTGCATTTTTCCCAAGTAAAATTACAACCTGAGCCCAGGGCATTTCCTCAATCGCATTTACCCCTGGCTGTATTGCTCGAAGGAGAATTTGAATCGGTTTTTAAGAACAGGCTTACTGAGAAAACCCAGACATTGATCGACAGTATTGAGGGTGTTGAATTCAAAGAAAAATCGGATTTCAACAAAATGATTGTGATAGGGGATGGTGATATCATTCAAAGCCAGATTGGTAGTAGGGGCAATGTGTATCCACTCGGATTTGATGTTTATACCGAAAGGACATTTGCCAATAAAGATTTTTTACTCAATTGCATTGAATATCTTTTGGATGAAAATCAATTGATTGATACCCGCAATAAAGAAGTACGTCTGCGCCTGCTCGATCCACAAAAGGTTAAATCTGAAAAAGCATACTGGCAGGTACTGAATTTGGTTTTACCCATTATTATTATGCTCATCTTTGCAGTGATTTATTTTTTCAGGCGAAAAAGGAAATATGCAGCCTGATTCAGCAGTTGTCTTCATTTGAACTTGAAATTTGAAAACTTGAAAGTAAAAAACATATTCTTTATACTGGTTTTTATACTCATTGCAGCTTTGAGTATCTATATTCTGTGGGAACAAAAACAGAAAAATCAAGTACCTGATGAAAAAGACTTTGCTGTTGAAAACCCGGATGAGCTCGTAAAGATTTTTCTGGCAGATAAAAGTAGCGGAAATACAATTTTACTTGAAAAACAAGAAAATAGCTCATGGCTATTGAATAAAAAATACCGCGCAATGCCTGAAAAGATTGATGTGTTGATAAGCACACTCAAAAATGTTCAGGTCAATTATCCTGTGCCTGACTCGCAGTGGGATATGGTAGTGAAGGATCTTGCTACAAATGCAGTAAAAGTAGAATTGTACAAAGAAAAGAGCCACCCTTTCAAAACCTATTTTGTAGGACGTGCACCCGCAAATAGTCATGGTGCTTTTATGATTATGCAGGTAGATGGCAGAACTGCTAAGAGGCCTTATGTTTGTCATATTCCCGGCTACGTTGCCGAGTTGAAAAGTCGCTATTTTACTGATGAGCTGGACTGGCGTGACTTGAATATTTTTCGTTATCAACTGGGCGACATCAAAGAAGTAAGCCTCTATTATCCCAAAGATCCAGCGGCCTCATTTCGCATTAGACAAAATGAAGAACAGGTCGTGCTAATGCCCTACAACGATACCTTGCCTGAAATAAAAGGGGAAGTCAATGCTGCATTGATAACTGAATATCTCAGCTTTTTCAAAAAATTAAATGCCGAGGGTTTTGCAGAAAATTACGAAAAGAAAGATTCCATTCTTTCCAATGAACCCATAGCAATTCTTGAAGCTAAGGGAAAAGGTGGCCGCAGTGATAAACTAAAGGTTTTCTATATGCCGCTAAACAAACGCTCCTCTATGCAATACACTCCTTCAGGAAAAGATATAAACAGAGACCTGGAGAATTATTATGCACTTTACAATGGAGAAGCTTTTTTCACCATACAGGATTTTGTTTTTGGAAAGACCTTTAAAAGGTATGAGCAGTTTTTTGTTAGGCCAGTTCAGTAACAGAAAATGATGATTTAGCAGCCCTATTTATGTAATGGCAGTATGACTTCTGAAAGCTAATCTAAATCCTTCAGAATATTATTGTTGTACAAATCCCAAATGGGAAAAATCAAATCATAATCATTCCAGTTTAAATTTCCATCAACTATATCAAATTTTGCAAAAACCGATTCATCCAAGTATTTCTTAATGGAAGGATGCACTGCATTTTTTAAGAAAGGCTTGAAATCAATTATTTTTTCCGTACCATCATTGAACTGAATGCGGATCACATAATCAGCCAAATACTTAGCCGATACAATCTTCAGCACCAATTCATCTTGTTTTGTGTAATCAACTGATATTTTCATTTTAGTTTTTTTGATATTTTTTCAAAATCTACATTTTTATGGTAAACAAAATAATCTACCCACTTTTTTACTACCTCATCTGCAAATTTTGACAAGAAGATTTGAAAATTCTTTAAGTCTTTTCCTGATAATGGTTTTGCTCCTTTTACATTTTTAATTTTTATTTCATGAATTTTACCATCCACTATATAAAACTCTGCTTTGCTTTCAAACTCCCCTTTTCTAGCATGAACATGAATAGGGTCGTGTTCATTTGAATAAAAAAATATCAAAACCCCTAAATACTCAAAAATTTTAGGCATGTGCTTACTTTTATCCAAATATAATAAGACCTATTAAAGTTTCAATTATACCGCGGAAAGAGTCAGCAGCCTTAATCAGCAATTTGGAAAGACAGCTATATCCCTACAAATACAATTTCAAAAATCCACAAAGTGCACGGTAGAATTCAAAGCGGTTTTCTTCATTTCTAAAACCATGCCCCTCATTTTCTTTCACCAGGTAAGGCACTTCAATGTTTTTTTCCTTTAGGGATTTTACAATTTGATTGGATTCCTCAATATTTACCCTCGGGTCTTTTGCACCTTGCACCACAAATAGTGGACATTGTATTTTATCGATGTGAAAAACAGGCGAAGCAGCATGCATCATTTCCTTATCTGTTTCGTCATTGGGATTGCCCACCATTTCATACATCATTTCCTTGTAGGGTTTCCAGTAGGGCGGAAAGGTTTCCATAAATGTGAACAGATTTGAAACGCCCACATAATCAATGGCACAGGTATAAAGTTGAGGCGTAAAGGCAATTCCTGCCAGCGTAGCATAACCGCCATAACTGCCTCCGTAAATGGCAATTCTTTCGGGATCTGCAATGCCTTCATCAATCAGCCACTGCACACCATCACTGATATCATCCTGCATTTTCATGCCCCATTGTTTAAAGCTGCTTTCCCAGAATTTTCGCCCATATCCGATTGAGCCTCTAAAATTCATCTGCAATACTGCATAGCCTCGGTCGGCCAAAAGTTGCACTTCCGGGTTAAATCCCCAAACATCTCTGTGCCAGGGGCCGCCATGCGGATTGATCACAACAGGAAGGTTTTCAGCTTTAGTGTTTTTGGGCAAAGTAAGATAGCCGTGAATGCTCAAACCATCGCGGCTTTTATAAGTTATTGGCTTCATTTCAGCCATTTCCTCTTCTTTCAAAAGCGGATTGACTTCTGAAAGATGTATGAGCTTTTTTTCCGGCCAGTCAAGTAGATAATAATCTCCAAGTGAACGGTCGCTGTATGTGCGAACGATAAATTTTTCCTCTGCCTTGTCTGAATCTGCAATTACAATTTCATAATTGCCCAGTTCTTTTCTTAGAAAACTAAAAATAGCTTTAGTCTCATTGTCTAAGAATATACGTTCACGTTTTTCTCCTGTATAAGAAATAGCGGTGAGTACTTTTCGCTTTTCGGAATAGTGCAGTCCGTCTAAATCGTAATCGGGATTTTCGCCCAGTACTTCCATTTCTTTTCCATCATCAGGATTCAGTTTGATTACGGCAGTTTTGTCTCTGCCCAGGTTTGACAAAGCATAAAGCGCTTTATTGTCAAATGTGAAAAACAGCGGTTGCACTGTTTCTTTAAAATTGGTAGTAATAATTGTATGAAAATCATCGGCAGTATTTGCTCTGTAAAGAATATTGCTGTTGACGCCATCACTCATACTCAGCGCTACCCTTATTTCTCCATTGTGATCGGGCAGCCAGCCCATTATAGGCAATTCGGGATTGTTGTTCTCTGCCAGTTGTTTCAGTTTACCGGTGCTGATATTGATCAAGTAGGGCTCAAATAATTGCGGGTTGTTTTTGTTCATGCCAATGATCAGTTCTTCATCTCTATCTTCCAGATCATCGATCAATTCTACTTTTACCCCTTCAAAAGGAGTGAGGTCTTTTTCGCTTTTCCCTGCTTTGTCTGTTACAAAAAGGTGGTGGTTTTCATCGCCACCATCGTCCATCATATAAACCAGCTGATTGTTATTGACCCAGGTATAGCCCGGGATATCGCGTTCTTTCTGTGATGTGATGCGTTTGATTTTATCTGAGCTGTATTCTTTCACAAAAATATTCATGCGCTTTTCCCAGGGTGCGAGCCAGGCAATCCATTTGCCATCGGGAGAAATCCTGAATTGAGCCTTTTCCGGGTTTTGAAAGAAATCTTCGACCGGTCTTCCGCCTTTGTCTGCTTCTATCAACTGTTCTATCAATCTTTCATCAATAAGTTCTGCTGCTGTGGGAGTGTCATTCATAATTTTAGTTTTTATCAAAACGCTTAATTGCATAAATTTAAGCTTATTCATTTCAATGACTAAATTCTCTGAAGCAATGCTGGCGAAAATCTCACATAATGACCAAATGTTCAAAGTGAATTTGGACAAGCCGCTGGATATTTCCATTCCGTTGCATCCGAACAAAAACTGTGTAAATGCTTTTTTTGCACCTATGCCTGAAGCAGAGCCGGTTCGCGCAGGAGATTTTGTGGGCAGTACTCAAGAAGGAGGTCCAGTAAATTTTTACAATGTACACATCAACCCACATGGCAATGGTACACATACAGAATGTGTGGGACACATCGCAAAGGAATTTTACTCTATTAATGAAAATTTGAAGAAGTTTTTCGCCCTTGCCAAATTGATTAGTATTAAGCCGGTAGAAATGAGCAATGGTGATTTAATGATTACCACTTCGCAATTGACAAAAGCATTAAAAGACTCAGATGCTGAAGCACTGATAGTTAGAACACTACCCAATGACCGTTTGAAATTGGTGGCCAAATATTCCGGTAAAAACCCGCCTTATTTTGAGCCTGAGGCACTGGCATATCTTGCAGAGGAAAATATTCAGCATCTACTGGTGGATCTGCCCTCGGTGGATAAAGAAGAGGATGGTGGAGCACTGGCCGCACACAAGGCTTTTTGGCAATATCCCTTTTACACCCGGAAATCAGCTACAATTACCGAACTGATTTATGTACCCGATTCCATTTCTGACGGTAATTATTTGCTCAACCTGCAAATCTGCCCGCTGGAATTGGACGCTTCTCCAAGCAAGCCGGTTTTGTATAAGATTATTGGGGATGGGGTATGAGATTATTAACAGATCATTCATTAGAAAATATCCATTTGCCCAATTCGAGCAGGCTGACTTTTTTTCCGTAGAGCAAAATTCCCGTTCGGTATATTCTCCCTGCGATCCATACCGTACCGAGGAAACCAAGCACCAAGCAAAGCATGGAGAGCAGTATCTCCCAGGTAGCAGGGCCAAAAGGCAGGCGCGCCATCATTACAATGGGAGAAGTGAATGGAATAATAGAGCCCCAAAATGCCAATCCGCTTTCGGGCTCCTGAATTACCGATGTCATAATAAAAATGGATGCGATAATCGGAATGGACACAATAAAATTCAGGGACTGCATATCACCATCATCGTTGGAAGCTGCGCCAATAGCTGCAAACAAAGCCCCATAGATCAGATAGCCAAAAACAAAAAAGAAAATAAAATAAAGAAACATGGCTCCAAAATCTACACCCTGTAGGCTTTCGAGAATGCGAGCTACTTCCTCGGGATCCATGCCGCCCATAGCTGCGGTATCTGCCTGTGTTTTTGACATTTCCATCAGTTTATCGCTAAACATAAGCGTTAATCCAAATTGAGTGATTATGATCAAAACACCCCATAGCAAAAATTGTGTGAGCCCAACTCCACCTACACCAATGATTTTCCCAAGCATCAACTGAATGGGTTTCACGGAAGAGGACATTACCTCTACCACACGGTTGGTTTTTTCTTCCATCACCCCTTTCATCACCATTGAGCCATAAATAAAAAGGGCTATGTAAATAATAAAGCCCATCACATACCCCATTACCGTAGCAAGTGCAGTGCTTCCTGATTTTTCTTCGCCTTCTGCCCCAAAAACTTTCGATTCAATCCGCACATCAATATTTTCCAGTTGCCTTAGAAAATCCTTGTCCAGATTGGCCTGTTCAATTTTAATATTTTTCAGGTTTTCCTTGATCTGGGCTTCAATATAGCTGAGGGAACGCAGTCCGAGTTGTTTGTTGGAGATATACATTATACCTCGTGGATTGTCCATATTCTTAATAGGCGGAATAAAGAGAATACCATCGTAGTTGTCCTCCTGAAAATTGTCTCGATACGCTTCCAGTTCTTTGTTTTCCTTGAAGAAATAGAGCGTTTGACTGTCTTTAAAACCCTTTTCAAACAAACCACTATTGTCAATAACTGCCACTCGCTTTTTGGAATCGCTGTAGCCCGAAATCAAAATGGCCGCCAGAAAAAACAAAGCAAAGCCAAAAGGTGCCAGCAATGTGATAATGATAAATGATTTTTTGCGCACTCTGGTAATGTATTCGCGCTGTATGATGAGCCAGGTTTTTTTCATTGTTCAATTATTTTGAAACCTCTCTAATGAAAATTTCATTGATTCGAGGCAGCACTTCATTAAAGCTTTTAATTTCTATGCCACTTGCCAGCAAATCTTTAAGCAAAGCATTCGTAGAAGAAATATTTTCTTCAGCTTGCAGAATAAGCGATTGTTCTTGCTGTTCTACAATATTGTAATTTTTTGTAATTGTGTCAGGTAAAGCACCATAGTATTCAATTTCAAATCGATTTTGCTTATAGCGCTGTTTGATTTCCGCTACTTTTCCACTTAATATATTTTTCCCCTGATTTATCAGCACAATCTCCTCGCAAATTTCCTCAACCGATTCCATATTGTGGGTTGAAAATATAATGCTTGTGCCTTTGCTCTTTAATTCGTAAATCTCTTTTTTGATCAGGTTGGCATTTACTGGATCCAGACCGGAAAATGGCTCGTCTAAAATCAACAATTTGGGTTCGTGGATAACAGTAGCGATAAACTGGATTTTTTGCTGCATGCCTTTCGAAAGCTCTTCTATTTTTTTATTCCACCAATCTACTACGCCAAATTTTTCCAGCCATTCATCTATTTTTTGCCGGGCTACTTTTTTTGAAAGACCTTTGAGCTGTGCCAGGTACATCAGGTGTTCGCCAACTCTCATTTGTCGGTAAAGTCCGCGTTCTTCAGGCATATACCCAATCACTTCTCTGTGTTTGAGCTTTAATAGTTCGCCATCAATGTATATCTTTCCCGAATCGGCTTTTAAAATATTGGTGATGATGCGGATCAATGTTGTTTTTCCTGCACCATTTGGTCCCAGTAGCCCAAATATTGTATTGGCAGGAACTGAAAAGCTTATGGCATCATTTGCTTTATAATCTCCATAAGTTTTATTGACAGATTCTAAAACTAAAATTTCTTTCATTTGTATTATGTATCTAAATGATGGCGCAAAGATACTGTTTTGAAAATGATAAAAAACCGCTTATGAAAAGCATTCGATTGATATTTGTTGTGGGAATGATTCACTTGATTTTAATGCCTGCTTTGGCTCAGGAAAGCAACTTGGCAGAAGACTGGAAGGCTTTTGAACAAAGAAACAAACAAATCAGCAAAAGAGGAATGATCAGCCTGGGAAGCTGGGGCTTGGCAAATATGGTGTCGGGTAGTATTGCTGCACCGATTACTGAAGGTGCACAGCGAAATTTTCACTTGATGAACCTGAGCTGGGGAGCAGTGAATTTTGCAATTGCCTTGCCTAGTTTAATTTCTTATATGAAAAAGAAAGAAGTGGAAACTGATCCGCTTCAAATTTCTAAAAGTTTCAGAAGCAGCAAAACGGTTTATTTGCTCAATGCCGGACTGGATGTTGGTTATACGCTTTCCGGTTTGTGGATGTATGAACGCTCAAAACGCATTGCTAAGCCAGAAAGAGCAGAGATGATCAAGGGATTTGGTTATTCTGTAATGTTGCAAGGCATTTATTTGCTCACGTATGATGCCGTGATGTATGGCATTTATGCTTCCAGGAATAAAAAGCAGGATGAGTTGATGAAAAGGAGCCTTGTTAAGTTTTAACTCATCATCTTCTCAAAAGCAGCCCATAGTTTATCAGCTGTTTTGTCCCATGAGAATTTCATTTGTTGTTCTTCAGATTTTTCAATCAGTGCTTTTCGCAGTTCTGGATTTTCATATATCCGGGTCATAGCATCTGCAATTTCAGCAGGTTTGTTAGGGTTGCATAGCAAGCCCGCATCTCCTGCTACTTCGGGCATAGAACTTGTTTTGGAAGTAATTACCGGAGTTTTACAGCGCATGGCTTCAATAATTGGAATGCCAAAACCTTCGAATAAAGAAACATAAACCAGTGCTAGTGCATTTTGCATCAATACGGACAATTGCTGAGGAGTCTGATGGTCAATAAACTGCACATCATCTTTGAACTGCATATTTTCCCAGACCAACAGATCTTGCTCATATCTCCAGGCTTTTCTTCCGGCTACTATTAGTTGAACAGGGGTATTGGTTTTTGCTTTAAAGCTGTCAAATGCCCTGAGAATATTTCCCAGATTCTTGCGCGGTTGAATGGCTCCTGCAAAAAGAAAATAAGACTGCTCAATTTTTGTAGAATGATTTGAAGCATTATCTGTTTTGAATTTGTCATTTACACCATTGTAAACCACATCAATTTTATTTTCAGAAACTCCGTAATGTTTTACGATATCTTGTTTTGAATAATTAGAAACAGTGGCTATGCGCTTTGCAGCTTTTGCAAATTTGGGCATAAAGTAGCGGTAGTATTTTCTATCCCACCAATTGATATGTTCGGGGAAATGCTCAAAAGCCAGGTCGTGAATCACCAATAATGTAGGAACATCTGTAGAGAGGCTCATAAACCCATCACTGGAAATAAAAGCATCAGCTTTGTGTTTTTTTAATGCATTTTTCACTGACCACTCGAACCAAACATAAAATAGCAAGGGATGGCGTGCCGGTGGATAAAGGACTATTGGTGTTATATTATCGGAAAAAATAAACTCCTGTGAGTAGGGACGGTCAAAAAAGAAGATGAATTCGTGCTCGGGATGATTGCGTGTAATGCGTTTCAAAGTCTCATGAGTGAACCACCCGATGCCCTCCAATTGTCCTGAAAGTAAAAAACGGGTGTTCACAGCAATTTTCATATAGCGGGATTAAAATTTCAATTTACGGTTGCTCACTGCAATAATATTTATTTTTAAGGCTTAATTAGAGAAATGACACGAAAATTTGTCTCTCATCTTGGGTTTCTGCTGTTTGTCAATTTGCTTGTCAAACCATTCTGGATTTTTGGAATTGACAGGGTGGTGCAAAACCAGGTAGGTGCAGCCGAGTATGGCAACTATTTTTCGCTGTATAACTTTTCTGTATTGTTGTATGTATTGCTCGATTTTGGCATTAGCAACTTCAACAACAGGGAAGTATCTTCTAATGAAGGCAGCCTGATGGAAAACCTCGGCACTTTGTTTTTACTTAAAATGTTCCTGAGTTTTTTTTATCTGGCACTTACACTTTTAGCAGCATACCTGGTGGGTTTTGAAGGACAACAATTGTACTGGCTTTTAATTCTGTGTATGGGGCAAGTCTTTCTTTCTTTCCTGCTGTTTTTCAGATCGGGGATGGCTGGCCTTCAGGCTTTTCGAGAAGATGCCTGGCTTTCGGTCAGCGACAGAGTACTGATGATTCTCCTGGTCGGCAGCCTATTAATTTCACTTTCAGATGCCTTTGAAATTCAATATTTTATATACCTGCAAACACTCTCCTGGGGCCTTACAGCTATTTTTGCCTTTGCTTGGCTTTTGCGCAAAGCCGGTGAAGTCAGCTGGAATTGGGAAAGTAAATCCATTCTTCCACTGCTCAGCGCTACTGCCCCTTTTGCTTTTGTAGGGTTGTTAATGTCAATTTACAGCCGCATAGATGGGGTGATGATTGAGCGTATGCTGGGTGATCAGGGAGCTGAGGAAGCGGGTATATATGCTGCTTCATTTCGCTTGCTCGATGCAGTAAATATGTTTGCTTATTTGTTTGCGTCTTTATTGCTGCCAATGTTTTCCAGAATGTTGTCCAAAGGAGAATCTATAGTGGCACTGCTCGGGTTGGGTGCGCGCTTGCTGGGCGGGGCAGCTTTGTTGCTTTGCCTGGGGAGCTATTTCTATGGGAAGGAATTGATGTTTTTGCTATATCCCGCAGCTGATTTGTATTATTCTGAAGTTTTTGTTTTGCTGATCAGTTCCTTTTTTGGAACAGCTATGGTATATGTTTTCGGCACCTTGCTTTTAGCCGGCAAGAAACTAAAATTGCTCAACAGCATTGCACTCACAGGGGCATTCCTGAATATTTTGCTCAATTACTTATTAATTCCCGAATACGGGGCATATGGTGCTGCGGCTGCAACATTAATGACCCAGGTATTGGTAGGTGCAGCGCAAATTATTAGTGTATGGATAAATTTTTCTATTCCTTTTAGATTAAACTACTTAGTTCAGATTTTCACATTTACAACAGCTTTGGTTTTACTTGCTATGCTTTTGCAAACATTTGATATGCACTGGATAATAAGTCTGCTGATATGGTTGGCTGCATCTTTGCCACTGGCATTTTTCACGACTTTCTTCCCCAGTATTGGCAAATTAAAATTGCTTTGGAGTGAACGCAATAAATACTGAGTTTTTAATTTTAATTGTCCGAAAATGATTATTGTTAAGCCTTGTTAAATCTTGTCTTAATGGATTTTTAACGTAATTTATCACAATAATGATTCTAAGTTTTTGATATACCGGAATAACTTTACAACTTTAATCAGGACAGAACTATTGTGAGTTTGTTTTAATGCTTACTATACTATTTATTCAATCATTAAAAATTACACGTTATGAAGAAGGGAATATTAATTTCAGCAGTTTTAAGTTTATGCATCATTTTCACAACAGAAAATGTAAATGCCCAAGATGAAATCAGAGGGTTTAATAAAGGAAAAGTAGTGCCCCAATTAGGTATCGGACTTGGTGGCTACGGATATTATCCCGGAGTGGCAGTAAGAAGAGGCTTTACCATTCCCGTAGTTTTCGGAATAGAAGGCGGTGTGCACGATTATGTAGGCGTGGGCGGATATTTCGGAGTTGCTACCAGAAGGTACAATAGCAGAACGCGCAGGGCAACTACCCTAAGCACGGGTGCCAGAGGTACTTTCCACTTCTACAATATGATCGAGGATTTGACCGGAGCTGACCTCTTTACTGACAAATTGGATATTTATGTAGGCGTACTTATGGGCTATGAACAAAACCTTTATTCCCATGAGGTCAATTCCAGAGGCCGCTTTTTTGGTGGCGGTATGGTTGGCATTAGATACTATCCTACTTCCGTATTTGGAGTATATGCCGAGGTTGGTCGAAATGTATTGTCATTCATCAATTTAGGAGTTGCCTTTAGATTGGGAAGAAAGAATTAGAAAAGTAACATTATAACAATTAAAAAGCCGCATAGCTTAATTGATATGCGGCCTTTTTTATTTGTGTTAGTTAATTGCTTAAGGGCATTATTTTTTAGCACTCCACTCTTTTATGGCTTGCTCGTTTAAATGGATATAATGTCCATACTCTGCTGCTTTTGCAAGATCAAGTGATTGATTTGCAGTTTTTATAGCCCCTTTATAATCACCAATTGCAGCCTGAATTTTAGCTTTATTGTGCAGCATCCAGAACTTGGGTTCTTCTTCCATTGCTACAGCTTTATTTACCCATTCTAAAGCTTGTTTTAAATCTTTGTCATTGTTGTAATAGTACATAGCTGCATCGTAATAAGTTCTTGAACTCACTCCTGCCATTGCTGTTTTGATAGCATCCATTACCAGTGCTTCTACTTCGGTCTCAACTTTAAATTCAACCTTTGTTTTATCCCATGAAAGTCGAGTTACAAGGCTTTCATCTGTAATGTCATTAAATGAAATAGCAAATCTTTCAACTTTTTCGCAAGTACTTGAAGGTTTCACATCAATTTCAAGTGCATTATCAGCAGCATTAAATGTGCCTGTACTCGCATTGGCATCTCTGTTGAAATAAACTTTCCATACATTTTCAGCAGGTACAGTAAACAAGGAATATTCACCTGCAGCAAGGTCATTTCCGTTTATCTTTACATCATCTTCAAAAGTAATTTTTGTTGCAGCATTTGCTCCTGTACGCCACAATTCGTTATAAGGTACCAATTCACCGAAAATCACACGTTCCTTAACACCGGGACGAGAGTACTCTACCGTAACTTCATTCAATCCGAATGCCTGTGAGGTTTTAGCAAGTGGACTGGGTTTTGGGGTACTGATTTGTGCGGTAGCAAAAAATGTCATTGAAATAAATACAATTGACATAAAGATGTTTAATCGTTTCATAATCTGTTTGTTTTGGTTTAAAATGTTTATCGGTCAAAGCCGAAATGTAAAAATTAATTGATCAATAGCCTAAAAATAGTCAATTGAATCAATGATTAATAAATAACTTGTATTAAGCTATGTTAAGATGCAGAGGAAACACTGCAAGCTTGAAAACTGTTCTTAAGTTTCCAGTTCCAAAGGTGAGCGCCTGAAAGCATTATGCCACCAAGCAATAACATGAATATTTCGATTAGATTTCCGTGGCTCAGGTGTGCAAGAGCAATAAGTGAAAAGCCGAAAAAAGCAAGCAGCAGAGGTCCTTTTTGATGATGCAATTTCACTGATGGAATCAATGACCAAGCAGCAAATATTGCTGCTGAAGCTAAAATCAAAATTTCAAATCCGATGTTGTCTATAAAAGGGAAAGTGCCTAACGCAGTGTAACTGAGCATTACAGGAGGTAATATACAATGCACAGCGCAAATCACAGAAGTGGATATGCCAAGTATATCAAGTATGTTTTTGCGATTTCCTTTTTCCATATTAATGCAATAGTGTTGCAAAAATAAAAGGAATTATTGAGAAAAACTATTGTTTGCGCCATTCATCTATCAAATCGGGCAATTTTCTGAGTGCAGCCATTCTGCGCCATACATTTCTTGCCTCTTCCGCAGGAGCACCAAAATAAGTTTTGCCTCCTTCCAGGTTTTTTGACACCGCAGAGGTTGCCAATATAGTAACTTTGTTGCCTATTTTCAGATCTTTGGAAATACCTACCTGCCCCCAGATTATTGCTTCATCGCCAATTATGGTCTTTCCTGCAATACCCACCTGTGCAGCGAGCAGGCAATTTTTTCCAAGCACTACTCCATGTGCAATATGTACCATGTTGTCCAATTTAGAGCCTGTTCCGATTCGTGTTATTCCACTTACGCCTCTGTCAATGGTGCAGCCCGAACCAATTTCCACATTATCTTCAATGACAACTTTTCCACAAGATTCCAGCTTTTCAAAATACCCGTTTTCAGCTTTCCGGGTTTTGTAATAAAAAGCATCACCACCGATTACCGTATTGGGCTGAATAATCACATTGTCGCCAATTTCTGAATAGTCGTTGATCGTGACATTGGCATGAATCAGACAGTTCTTGCCGATTTTCACATGATTGCCAATAAAAACACCGGGCTGGACAATCGTATTCATTCCAATTGTAGCACTTTCAGCTATCATTTGCGATGCAGGCTCAAAAGGACTGAAATGTTGCACCAGGCGATTGTAATCACTAAAAGGATTGGGGGAAATAAGCAGTGCCTTTCCTTCAGGACATTCTACTTCTTTATTGATTAAAATCGTAGTGGCAGCCGAATTGAGCGCCTTGCTGTAATATTTTTCTACATCTACAAAAGTAAGGTCACCTCGCTCTACTTTGTGAATTTCATTGATACCGGTGATCATATGTTTTTCCGAACCTATATATTTGAGATCAAGTATTTCGGCCAGTGCTTTTAATGAAATGGGCTTTTTTATCTGCATCCTACAAATGTAGAACTTTGTCCTTTATTTGATAGTTTTGCGGGAGCAGAAAAAATATCCATGAAAAAGACAGCACTCACCCAAAAACACATCGATCTCGGAGCTAAGATGGTAGAATTTGCAGGCTACTCCATGCCCGTAATCTACAGCAGCATTAATGAAGAACACAATACAGTACGCAATGCTGTGGGTGTTTTTGATGTCAGCCACATGGGTGAATTTTTAATCACTGGAGAAAAAGCACTCGATTTGCTGCAAAAAATCAGCAGCAATGATGCTTCTAAAATGACACCTGGAAAAGCACAATACTCCTGTTTGCCCAACGGAAAAGGTGGAATAGTGGATGATTTTCTCACTTATATGATCGATGAAAACAAATATTACCTCGTTGTAAATGCTTCCAATATTGAAAAAGACTGGAACTGGATCAGCTCACAAAATGATATGGGGGTTGAAATGAAAAACCTCTCGGATGAAACCACTTTGCTGGCTGTTCAGGGGCCAAAAGCGACCGAAACACTCCAAAAATTAACCGATATCAATTTGGGCGACATTCCTTATTATAATTTCACGGTAGGCAAATTTACCGGAGTAGATGATGTAATTATCTCAGCAACGGGCTATACAGGTGCCGGAGGTTTTGAATTGTATATTCCCAATGCTGCTGCCGAAAAAGTTTGGGATGCAGTTTTTGAAGCAGGCAAAGAATTTGGCATAAAACCCATTGGTCTTGGAGCCAGAGATACACTGCGGCTGGAAAAAGGATTTTGTCTTTATGGCAATGATATTGATGATACTACCAGTCCACTTGAAGCCGGCCTGGGCTGGATAACCAAACTGAAAAAGGAAGCTGATTTTATCGATAAGGATTTCTTGAAAAAGCAAAAGGCCGAAGGGATAAATCGTAAGCTTGTTGCCTTTGAAATGACCGAAAGAGGTATTCCCCGAAAAGACTACCCGATATTGGATAGCGAAGGAAATGAAATAGGAAAAGTTACCAGTGGCACACAATCTCCTACTCTGGGCAAAGCAATTGGTCTGGGTTATGTGAAAACTGAATTTTCCGAACTGGATACGGAAATTAAAATTGCTATTCGCAACAGACAAATCGCAGCTAAGATTGTGAAACTTCCTTTTGTAAAATGACCTGAAAGTAAGTTTCTAAAAACCTTATTTATAAAATATCAAGCATTTCTTCAATGAAGGGAGCAGCTACTTGAACGCACTTAAAAATATATTATTACATCGGTAATATTTGAGAAATAACGACCGTTAGAGAAGCAACACCAAAAATTAAAGCTATGATCCGTTCACTCTTTTTACTTATTATTTGCTTTGGTCTCATTTCTGAAACCGAAGCACAGCGCGTTAAAAAAACACCCCAAAACGGTATGTTTTCCCTGGGCATGCGCAGCACCATCAGTGCATTTAATCATATGGATATAGAATCACCCGGACTGGGTTATGGTGCGCAGTTCAGATTGTTCTTTCATCCCAGGATCAATACAGAGTGGTATGCAGATTACCTCACTTCATCGGTGGGAGATATAGCGCAGCGAAATGATGCGCATGTGGGTTGGTCGGTAATGTTCTACTTTTTGGATCAACCTGATTTCACACCGCTTTTTAAGCCTTACCTGGTAACGGGCCATTGCTTTGATTATACTAGCTACAAGGAATTAAAAGCCGGTGCACCAAAACACGACCGTTGGAGCGCGGCCATTCAAACTGGCGTGGGAACACACATCAATCTTACAGAGCGCTTTGACCTGAGTGTAGTGGGGCAATATATGTTTCACCTGGGGGATGATTTGCATGTGCATATTCACGAGGGTGAATTTGAAGTAGATCAGCACGGTGGCAATAGTTTGGAAGGACATTTTCTATTTACATTGAGTTTGAATTATAAAATCGCAGAGTTATGGTAGTTCGAAAAAGTTTATTGACAGGAATTGTAATATTGCTTTGTGCAGGAATTGCTTTTGCACAGGAACCTTATGCAGGAAAAGGACTCTTGCGTATGCAGGGAACTTTGGCTCCCGCTTACCAGCCGGGCTTGAAAGTGACCAACTTTTACTTGCACGGGGATTTGGAATACTATGTAGAAGATAAGATATCCATTCGTGCCGATTCTTATATTTTTCTTGGCAGCCAGCAGAAGCCGGCAATCTTTGACCAAAAAATTATGAGTTTTTTCGGGGCGATGTACCATTTCCCCCATAAACGCATCGATCCATTTGTGGGCATTCAGCCGGGAATAGCAATTTCCAGTGTGAATTACACCTCTCCCGAAGGAAATAATACCACTTCCGACATGGCCATAAGTCCGTTGATCAGCCCAATAGCGGGTGTAAACCTTTATGTGGGAAAAGTGATCCATTTCTTTGCGGTAGTGCGCTATATGTATGGCCGGCACATGTCCGATGCGCCTGAAGCAGTTTCCATGAGCGAGATCAATGGTTCTTTTGGACTGGGCTTTAATTTTGGCAGAAGAAATAGAAGGTAAGAACCTGTGGGTGTGGGACAAATTTCCATTGAGTTTTCATACTACGGTTTTTGAAATGGATTACAAATCCATGAAATTACTTTTGGAATCGAAATCAGAAAGAGCTGCTTCGTAATTGCTAATCAAAGGCAATCTTTCGTCTTCAGAATTGCTTTGGCTTGAAACCAAACTTGAATATCTGCTTTTGCCCTGGAAAATCGATCTGTCAACTTTACACCAAATTGACAATCCCGATCTTTTGAAACATATTGATCAGGTAGGAAAAGAATTTTACAATAGGGAAAAACAAGCTGTTTTGAAAGAACCTAAAGCTCCGTATTCCAATAATTCCAAGCCTTCTAAAAGCTAAGCTTGTGTCAAGTCAACCAGCGAATAAAGGTCTGACGGCTATAAATAGCTGCATAATGCCGTCTGACCTTTTGGGTTAAAGTGGTATTATAGTACAAAAGGAATCACTGCCTTCCGTTCTTTTGGATATTCCTTAAAATAGGAATTATACCAGCGGTGATGGTCGAGTGCTCGGGGCAAAAGGTTTGCCCAAGTCCAAATGGCAAAGGAAAGCGTGGGCATGCTCCAGGTCATCAATGCCCAGCCTGTCCATTCTATTATTTCGCCAAATAAATTGGGAGAAGAAACATAGCGAAAAAGTCCGCCATTTGGGATTTTATACCCGGTGCTGCCATCCTTGCGAAGTGAGATCAGATGGTAATCGTGCCAAATATTGATAAATGCGCCCAAAAGAAACAAGCCCAACCCGATCAGAAATCTCGGATCTGTAATCCAGGCCTGGGAATATTCTGCCAAATAGCCCAGAAAATATCCGTTTACAGTTCCATTCATAATATTGAATCCCAATGCAGATATGGCTATCAACAATGGCATTTCCTTTCCCTTGCCGCGCATCATAAATGGCCAAATGAAGGTGCGGTGGACATAATGTAAATTGAACAACAAAAAGAAAACGCCCACTACTGAAAAAAGGGAGTTTTCTCCCGTAAACACAAAATAACTAAAGATCAAAGGGGAAGGCAGCTCCATCAAAACCCAGCCCCATTTGGCGGGCAACATCAGACTGATCTTCTTTGTGTGCCGTCCATAGGGAGCGGTTACTTTTAGGGCTATAGGAAATACGATTATAGCCAGGCCAATCCAGATGTAAACAATGGTGTGGAAATGTTGGTATAAAAAGTTGAGCATATTTTTAAATGATTATTTACACCAAAAAAACCAACTGCAAAAAACCAGCGCCAAGCCCTAGCATTGCCCCAATTAAAATCAACAGCCACTCCTCTTCCTGGAAAATAGGATGCAGGGCACCTTCAAATTCCACAGCTGTCAATGCTTTCATGTTTAGCTCCAGATTACTTTGGATATCAATACTGATCAGATCCCTTTCCAACATATCTTTTACCGACAAGGGCAATACCTCAATAAATTCTGAAACCACCATATTTCGCACACTGGCATATTTTTCGGTACCGGCAACAAGCTTTAAAACTATGCGATCGGTAGTACCGGCTATTTCGTCAAAGCCTTCCTTTAAATGTTGCTGTGTAATTGCAATCAAGCGATCTGCTCCCTGGTTTTTTAAGACGTGATCGAAAATATTTCCAGGAGTTAATATTTCCTTTGCAAAAATCTCAGAATAAACTTCAGAAACCTCGGGCTGTCTTTTGATAAACATGCCCTGCAAAACAAATGGCCCGAACTTGTAGGGTTTCAGCGGGCGAAAAATCAGTTTTAAAGCCAGCCAGTTGGTCGCAAAACCAACAATCAAGCCACCCAATGGCAATATCCACCAATGATCAAATTGATTCCAGATCAACATTTGAATGCAGCCAAACAAAAAGCCAAAATAAATACCGGAGCGTTCTATGAATTTCAACTCCTTTGCTCCACAAGTTAGAAATACCCTGTTGAGCAAGGTCTTATCTCTTAATAATTCCTCTTTCAGCATTTTTTCAATGTCCAGTATCTGGTGAATGTTTTTTCTGAGTTGGGCAAAAAGCGACTCAATCATTCCGGGAAATTGCCTGCGGGCATTCGCGTAAATTTCTTCTTTTTTCTTCTGCGAAATCATTGTCCATATGATCGGCATCTGCTTGTCCATAGCCTGGTCAACTGTATTCCGTGCCAGTTCATCAAGCTGTGGTTCCATTTCCCGGGCAATCTGTTTCGGATCCAATTGAGAAAAAATGGCTTCGAGATCCATGAGTTTTTCGGTAATCAACTGCATCACATTATGCGCCAGTTTAGGCGCCTGTGAAGGAATGACACCCTGCCAGCCAAAAATCCACCAACCTTTGAATTCCAAGGGATAAAAAGTCATTTTCAATGCCAGCCAATTGGTTCCCCATCCTACCAGAGCAGCGATAAAAGGAATAAGCCATATTGACCAGCTGAAATCCATCAGCACTTAGTAATGAATGATCTTTTCGGAAAATATTTGTCGCCCATCTGAGCCCTTTGCCTGAATAATGTATTGACCTGATGACAGGTCTCTTAAGGAAAAAGAAAAATTGTGTTTGCCCTGTTTCACCCCATCTTCCCAGAAAATGTGCATCAATTTTCCCTGAATATCAAACAGCGCAATTTGTATTTTTTGTGATTTATTGAGTTCAAACTCAACATTGAATCGCTCACTTACAGGATTGGGAAATACCTTTACAAAGGGTTTGTTTTCAATCGCTTCATTTACCCCAACATTGAATGAGGAATCGGGACTTTGTACACCGGCAATCCAGGCGCGATTTCTCCCTCCCAAAGCACCACTCAGTGCATAATAGCCTGCAAGCCATACTTTCCCGGGTTCATCGAATTTTCGCTGAGAACCGGTATAGTCTCCCCAACGAGAATAGGTATCAGAAAGAGCACCAATACTTCCGCTACCCGTTTTTATACTCAGGCGATCAGAATAGCCAACACCGGCTTTGTAAAACAAAGCAGAGAATCCGGCAAAAGTGTCCCTTGAAACATGATTGAAACTGATTATTGCCTGTTCATCATATGTATTCAAACCCGTAAAACTGATATTGGGATAGCCAAATTCCATGCTGCCTTCCTTGAAAATATGCCCTTCAATGGTGGGGTTATTGCTGTAAATGTCATGAACGATTCCGTGATAAACTGTTGCGGTTCCGGAATCAGGATGCACTGTGTTTTGCACATAATGGATTTTCCCATTTTCCATAAATCCCCCTAAAACCCGTGCATCATTAGTTTGTAAAAATCGGCCGTTGTACTGCACTGCATCGGGTGGCAAACCATAAGCCGGATTGGCTTTGAGCACTTCCAAACTTAGTGAAACTCCGGGGTTGTCCAATTCCGCATTGAGATAAGCCAGGTAAATCGTGTCATTCTCCAACTCAAAACTGCGATTGGACAAAAAGAAAATATCAGGTCCTTTGATTTCAACACCGCCTTTTACCGGGTAAAGATTTCTGATGGCCTTGTTGTCGAAATAAAAATCATTCCAGTAGCGAGAGTCTAAATTTTGACCTGTGTAGCCACTTGCTTTGTTGATTTGCCAAAGCCCGGTTTCTTTAAAAAGAAATTTCCATCTGTCAATTTGACTAGTGGAAAATGTATCATTAATTAGTGCATTGATACTGATAAACAACTCATTTTCAGTAATGGCTACGGAAGGAAAATCAGACCAGGTGCCATCCTGAACCGGATCACCTGGCAATGCATATAAATGCCAGGGCTCGCGCGGATCAGCATCTGTAGAAAAGGCCACCACAATATTGCTGGTGCTGTCGGTGGTGCCGCTAAGCCAAACCATAATAAAACGATCTTCAAGGGGATCGTAAATGGCTTTGGGGTCGTACATATTTGCGGTAAGCCCAAGCGTATCGGCAAATGCTTCCAATGAAACCGAAAAAAGCAAAGTATCATCTTCCGAATCATAGGCCATAATATTGGAATTGATCACAGAAAGTAAAATCCCATTATTGGAAATGGCAATGTCATTGTCGCAAGGGATTCCAAAATTTTCAAAATTTCCTTCTGCTGAAAAATGCAAAATAGGTTGTGCCACATTTCCACTGCTGCGTCCTTCACTGTTTTTCTTTGAATTATTGTTCTTTTTCCGCTCTTGCTGTGGGATCAATTTTTTCTGCTCAATCAGCCATTGCTGCAGAGCTTTTCCCCCCGGAGGAGGAGCGACTTCTTCCAGCTTGGGCTGAAAATCCTTTTTGATCAATTTGGGCTGAACTGCCGTTCCTTTGGGAATGGTAACTCTTTGGGTTTTGTATTCAAAATCCTGTGCAGCCAATGGCGTAAAGCTAAACAGTGCCATAACTATGGCAACAGTCATTAGAAATTTATGCTTCATTTGTTTCGAATTTTTCTTTGTAAAGTAATTGCAACTGATACATCTCATCCCGCAACTGGGCTGCTTCGAGAAATTCCATTTTTTTAGAGGCCTTGAGCATTTTTTTACGTGTATTTTCAATTAGTTTTTTCAACTTTTCCTCATTCATATACTGAACCACAGGATCTGCTGCTATATTGGGGTGATCTGTTTCAGGAACCGCATAGCCCTCATCTTTTTGTTTTCTAATATCTAAAATAGCCGATTGTTTGTAAATCTCCTCTCGGGTTTTACTCACTGTTATTGGAGTAATATTGTGTTCTTCATTGTATTTCAATTGTTTTTCCCTGCGCCTGTTTGTCTCATCGATAGTGCGTTGCATTGATTTTGTAATTCTGTCGGCATACATAATTACCTTCCCTTCAGAGTTTCTTGCAGCACGTCCGGCAATCTGGGTTAATGAACGTTCAGATCTCAAAAATCCTTCCTTATCGGCATCGAGAATTGCAACCAGGGCCACTTCAGGTAAATCCAATCCTTCCCTGAGTAAATTCACGCCAACCAATACATCAAAAACACCCAAACGCAAATCGCGCAATATTTCCACACGCTCCATGGTATCTACCTCTGAGTGGATGTATCGTGTTTTGACCCTAATATTGCTGAGGTATTTTGTCAGCTCTTCTGCCATGCGTTTGGTCAAAGTAGTAGTCAATACGCGAAAACCTTTTTTAATGGTTTCATCAATTTCATCCAGCAGGTCATCAATTTGATTCAAACTCGGACGAACTTCAATTGGAGGATCAAGCAAACCTGTGGGACGAACCACCTGTTCAACAATTACACCTCCGGAGTCATTCAATTCATAGTCGGCAGGTGTTGCACTCACATAAATCACCTGATTGATCATCGTCTCAAATTCCTCAAAATTCAAGGGTCGGTTGTCCAGCGCAGAAGGCAATCTGAAACCGTATTCTACCAGGTTCATCTTTCTGGCCCGGTCTCCCCCGTACATAGCACCAATCTGTGGAATCGTTACATGGCTTTCATCTACAACCATCAAATAATCATCCGGGAAATAATCCAGCAAACAAAAGGGACGATCGCCTCTATGTCTTTGATCTAAAAAACGTGAATAATTTTCAATGCCTGAACAATAGCCCAGCTCTTTGATCATTTCCACATCAAAATTCACCCTTTCTTCCAGTCGTTTGGCCTCCAGCGGTTTTCCTATATCCCTGAAATAATCCACTTGTGCCTGCTTTTCCAGCATAATCTCATCCAAAACCTGCCCCATTCTGTCCTTTGGCCCGATATAAAGATTGGCTGGAAAAATAGCGATATCATCCATTTCCTGCATGGTATCTCCGGTCTCCGGATCAAATTGTTCTATTTCTTCAATTTCATCACCAAAAAATATCAGCCGATAAGCATAATCTGCATAAGGCAAAAAGATATCTACAATATCACCTTTTACCCTGAAATTGCCCCGATTAAACTCTCCCTCACTTCTTGAGTACAGCCCATCCACCAATTGATAGAGCAATGCATTTCTGCTGATTGTATCGCCCCTGGAAAGCCTTATTACTCGGTCTTTATATTCTACAGGATTGCCCATGCCGTAAATGCAGGAAACCGAAGCCACAACAATAATGTCTCTTCGACCGGATAGTAAACTGGAAGTGGTTTTCAGGCGCAATTTTTCTACCTCAGCATTGATAGAAAGGTCCTTTTCAATATATGTGTCTCTGCTGGCAATATAGGCCTCAGGCTGGTAATAATCATAATAGGAAACAAAATATTCAACAGCATTGTCGGGAAAAAATTGTTTCAGTTCTCCGTAAAGCTGCGCAACAAGAGTCTTGTTATGACTCAGTACCAGCGTGGGTTTTTGTACTTCCTGTATTACATTCGCTACGGTGAAAGTTTTACCGGAACCAGTAACACCAAGCAGGGTTTGCGCCTTATCGCCTGAGCTCATCGCCTCTACCAGTTGACTGATTGCATTGGGCTGATCGCCTGTGGGTTTATATGAAGAAACTAACTTAAAATCCATAAACTATAAAATTAGCAAAGCAGAAGGGTTTAAACGAATAAAAGAGTTGTTGAGTTAATAAAGAGCTTAAGGCATTAGTTTTGATTTTGAGGTGATTTGTGTTGATGCTTTAATGCGATAAAACCGAAATTTTACTGACTAACCCGCAAAATTCACGCTAATTTTGCTGATTGACCCACAAAATTCACGTTATTTTTAAGGTTTTCTTACGTATATCGGAAAACTAATCCCTCAAAGAAAAAACACATTAATGCAAATAAACCAATTCTTCTAAGCACTGTTTGTTAGTTGGAATTTAATTAATTCCCACGTATATAGTGATGGCAAATCCACTATGTTTGAGTGCGTGTCTCGCGCGTTTTGATTGTATGGTTTTTCCTGCAAATTTCAAGCAAACATACAACATCACAGATTTTCCATCAATAAATGAGAATCCATCAATTATTCGTACTTTTGTGCTTCAAATCAAGAATATGAATTTAAAAGAAATAGTAGCTGTAAGTGGTTTGGGCGGACTGTTTAAAATCCAGGCCAACAGATCCGATGGATTAATTGTACAGGGATTTGATGAAGACAAATCAAAATTCCTTTCGAGCAGAAAACACGTATTCACTCCGTTGGAAGGAATTACGGTTTATACCCAAACCGACAATGAAGAACTGGCAGATATTTTTCTGAAAATGAAAGAATTAAAAGAAAGCAATCCCATTCCCGATGCAAAAAAATCCAAGCCGGAAGAACTGAAAAGCTATTTTAGATCAATAGTACCGGATTATGATGAAGATCGGGTATATGTCAGCGATATCAAAAAGCTGGTGAAATGGTTTGAAATTTTGGACAAAGAAGGCCTGGTAGTTAAAACTGATACCCCTAAAGAAGAAAAAGAAGCTCCAAAGAAAGAGGCGAAAAAAACACCCCCAAAAAAAGCTGGTAGCAAAAAAGAAACTGCTAAGCCAAAATCCACAGCAGCAAAAAAACCAGCTACTAAATCAAAAGTGAAAAAATAGAAATAAGCTATGTCAGAAACAGCAATCGTGCAAATCCCCAAAAAACCCAAAAGAAATTTCCTCCCCCAGGATTTCAAAGTACAATCATGGGAACAATTGAGCAATTGGTTTGAAAAGTTGGAGAACCGTGAAATAAATTCAGTTTCTGAATTGGAACAATGGCTCAAAGACTTCAGCGAACTTGAAAGCGTGATTGGCGAAGACATGCGCTGGCGCTACGTGAAGATGACCTGCAATACCGATGATACAGAAGCCAGGGAATCCCTGGAATATTTTCAGAAAGAAGTTGAACCGGAATTGAAAAAAGCCAATTTCCGACTGAACAAAAAATTGCTCAACAATCCTTTTACCAAAGAATTAGACGAGGAAAAATATAGAATATTCCTGCGTGAGATAAAAAACCAGACAGAACTCCACCGCGATGAAAATATTCCGCTGATGAAGGAATTGACATTGAAGGGCAATGAATATTCCCGAATAACGGGTGCAATGTCCATTGAATGGGGAGGCAAGGAACTCACCATGCAACAAGCCGCCAAATTGCTAAAGAATGAAGACCGTGCTGTTAGGGAAAAAGCCTACAAACTGATTCAGGAAAGAAGAAACCAGGATGTAGAAAAGCTTGACAAACTGTTTGATGAACAATTGGAGTTGCGTCAAAAAATTGCCGAAAATGCAGGTTTTGACAATTTCAGAGACTATAAGTTTCGTTCTATGGGACGCTTTGATTATACCCCGGAAGATTGTTATGCTTTTCACAAGGCCATTCGTGAGCATGTAGTGCCGCTATATAAAAAGCTTTTGGAAGAGCAAAGCAGCGAACTCGGACTGGAGAAACTTCGTCCCTGGGATTTGGAAGCCAATGCACCCGGAAAACCACAATTAGAACCATTTGAGGACTCCGATGAATTGATCGGTAAAAGTATAAGTTGCCTAAACCAAATTGCTCCTTTTTATGGGGAAAAGCTGGTGATCATGAACAAGATGGGACATCTCGACCTTGATTCGCGAAAAGGCAAAGCACCCGGTGGCTACAATATGGGAATGCCCGAAATTGGCGTGCCTTTTATTTTTATGAATGCTGCCGGAACAGATCGCGATGTAAAAACAATGGTGCATGAAGCAGGTCATGCAGTGCACAGTTTTTTGAGCCATCCGCTGGAGCTTAACGGTTTTAAATCATTTCCTTCTGAAGTGGCCGAGCTGGCTTCCATGTCGATGGAACTTTTCAGCATGAAACACTGGGATGCTTTCTATGACGATGAAGAAGCGCTGAAACTTTCAAAACTCAACCAACTAAAAGGCATTATTAAAATCCTACCCTGGGTGGCTACTATTGATAAATTCCAGCATTGGATATACACCCACAAAGGGCACACTGCCGAGGAACGCAACAATGCCTGGGTGGAAATTTTTGATGAGTTTACGCCCGGCACCCTGGATTACTCTGGGTTGGAATACGAAAAGAGACACAACTGGAAAAAGCAGTTGCATATTTTTGAAGTGCCTTTCTATTACATTGAATACGGCATGGCGCAATTGGGTGCAGTAGCCATGTGGCGACAGTTTGAAGAAAACGAGCAACAAGCACTGGACAATTACAACGAAGCGCTAAAACTTGGCTACACCAAAAGCATTGGAGAGATTTATGAAAGAGCGGGCATCCGCTTCGATTTTTCTTCCAATTATGTAGAAGAGCTGGTGGATTTTCTGCAAAATGCTTATGAAGAGGTGCAGGGTTAACACTCCATTTCCTTTCTAAATAACAAAGCCCAATTCGTGATGAGCTGGGCTTTTTTTATTTATTCTTTAGTAGTTGGGATGGAGATGTATGCATCTTTTACAGCTTAACCTGCTCCATATATTCAGGAAACAAAAGCACTTTCTTTTCATCTTTAGGTTCAAATAAAAAGGGCTCAACATCCGAAGCCATTGCTTTCATGTCAATTTGTGCACATTTGTCTAAAATTCTTTGTCGCAAAGCATCTGCATTGTCAATTTCTAATTTAGCTGAAAGGTATTCGTAATCAGAGGTAGCACCAAGTCCCAGTAAAAAGACAATGTCAAAGAAGTCCCTTCCTTTGTTTCTTTTTCGGTTGATAACGGCATAAAACTTTTGAGCCAGCAAAATATTTACAGGTGTTGCATTGATTTGGGTAAATACATCAAACTTATTGAGCATTGGTTGTTCGGGTTGGTATTTGTAATGATGCGGCTCTGTATCAAGCTGAATCAATATTTTCTCTTCCCGGTGATTGCTCAGGCCTTCGGCATACAGTATTCCCGGAAAACGGATGTAGCAATGATAAGCTCCTTTTTCTATATTGCGCATTTCTACACCATAGCCAAGTTGTTCCAATTCTTTTTGAACGATAGCTGTAATCTCTTTAAAATCTTTCATGGAAAGATTGAAATTGTCGAAATCCAGGTCTTCAGAAAAGCGCTTGTTTCCATGCACAATGCGTAAGCAGGTGCCGCCTAAAAAAGACAATTTACTCGCAAAAGGACTATCAAATATGATCTCCAGAATTTTATATTGCAGGTATTCCCGCAAAATAAAGCGATCGAATTGCTGCAGTTTTTGAGGGTAGTACGGTTTTATTTCTTCTAAACTAAGCATGCATTATTTTTTTGAACAGATTTATTCTTTTGTTCAGCACAAGTGAATCAAATACTTTCAAATACCGGTTGAGCTTTTGAAAATCAATGATCTCAATAATTTGCGCTTTATTCCATCGAAGCGCCTCCATTTCATCAAAGGAATTGACCTTGTTCAGGTATAAATAGTCCAGGATTACCTTTTCGGCTTCTGCAATTTTTGGGGCAACACCCTCCGTTTTGATCAGCTTGTATCCAAAGAATAAAGTTGGTTTAATATGCCTGTATTTAAAATGTCCAACAGGAGTATCAAAACTTGCCGTGTTTCTTGTAGATACGGAAATAGTACTAAATACAGCTTCCGGAATTAACCCATAAAATGCCAAGCCGCTTTCCAGCGATATATAGGAAGGAGAATAGATTTTATTGGCGGCAAAGTAGAGCAAATCCTGGTCTTTCCTTTTAACACTCAGGTAGTAAAAACCTCTTCTGATCTTAGTCAAATAGCCTTTTTCCTGCCATTCTACCAGGCGCCTGCGGTCAAAACCGGGAAATTGTTTTTCAATATCCTTTATTGAAAATACAGGAAAGGTCTGCATCGCTTTTTCAAAAGTGAGATACTTCATTTATCTTAATAAGTTGTTAAAAATAACAATTAATTAAGACAAAATAAATAGCTGGAATGAAATAAAGATCATTGTGCGCTTTTGGGCGCATCCGCTTCCATTTCTTATCACATTATGTAAAAGAGCTGGTGGATTTTCTGCAAAATGCTTATGAGGAAGTGCAGGGAAATTAGAAGTGTTTTGCTTTGAAGATTGGTTTTTGACCCCAGCGGTCTGACAGCTCACTTTTTAAAGCTATGAATATTATTGGACATGGTTTACAGTCTATTAGAAAATCTGTCTGACCGCTATACATCATAGTTTAAGTTTTCGGAGTAAATTTATTTTTGATTTTCAAATCACTTTTCTCTCGAAATTTTAGTGGGATTCTGCCGGGTATCAAAGTTTGACCAAATTACTTTCCAGCTCATTGTTTGTACTTCGATAAGAGTTCGGTGCTGGATTTAAATTTTCCTTCTTCAAAATCCAATTCAGACTGCTTTATTCTTTTGTTAAGTTCTTCAACGCTTAAGGCTTTTACTTCCTCTGTTGTGCTTTCTTTTTTTATGTTCCGTAGCAATTGCTCAAAATGTGAAACCAGTGCTTCATTTTCAAGCTTTAAAAACTCCTGTACAAATTCTATTTTTCTTGATTGCAGATCCATTTTAGCAGACTTTAGAACTAAAATAAAGAAATTCCCTTTTTAATTCCATTGATCAAAAATGATAATACCTAAGATGGGTTGATTTGTTCCATATAGATGCGTATTCGCCCAGCTACAAATACACGCCAGATTTGAGAATTTACCTAACTATTGTTTTTGAAAGCTTTGGTATAATTGGCTTCTATCTGCTTATTTAATTTTACTCAATGGATTGAGTAAATTTACTCAGTCTATTGAGTAATCCCCTTTTTTCTATAAGATGACACTTGATTTCCCACAAAAAAACCGGCCCAAATCAATGAACCGGCTTTTAAATCTAAACTTCAGTGGCTTTACAACTTCTTAATCTTTGATTCTACCACCCATTTTGTTTTAAACAATTTATTGTCATACTCAACATGGTACTTGTTTTCGCCCACTTCAATTATTGTAGCAGGCTCGGGAATCATGCCGTATTCAGCTTCTACCCGGTCTCCTACTTTGAATTTACCTAAGGGTGCTTTTTCCTCAAAGCCTTTAATGCGTTCTATTCCAACTCACTCATCCCAGGAATCATCCCAGCCATCGTAAGTAATGTAGTATTGCTGTTTGGCTTCATCTACTTTTAAAATTGTGGCTTCATACCAACTGCCATTGTAATCTACCTCTACTTTTTCGTTACTTTTTGGGCAAACATACTGGCTACTGAAAATATAACTACACCAATTAACAGGACTAATTTTCTCATATTTTTTGAAATTTTGTTTGGCTAAAAATAGTGATTTTTATAAATATATCAACAAAAAACAAAAACTATTTTTGAGGAAAACCGGGGCTGTTTTTGATTCTATCTATCTGGTAAAAATGGTGCTGTACATGTTTCTCAACAAATGAAAAAAGCTGATAAATATTAAACCTGCCGGCAAATGGATGTTTGAACAACAACTTTTCAGAAGCCTTGTGGTCTAATTTATCCGCAAAATTATGCAGTTCCCTCCTTACCTTGTCCCAACGCTCTTTGAGTTGCTCATAATCTAAATTATCGGCATCACCTTCTTTTAGCTGAACAATTTTTGGGGCCTTGAATTTGATTTTTGTAGAAACCACAGAATTTAAAAATGCCAAACGCAACTTGGACCATAAACCGGCATTGTCCAATTCCTCCAGCGCATTGATTTTTTTGCGCATATATGCCAATGAATTTTCTTCTGCTACAATCAAGTGCAGACAAACCTGCTTCATATTCCAGGAACCTGCCTTAGGGTGGAAATCCAATTGTGATTTATTGTATTGATTGAGTTCTTCTATTAATCTTTTGCGTTGCCGCTCTATTTTTTTGAATGCAGATTCTAATTTAATGATCATAGTTATTTTTTATACTTAGTCCTGAATTTTTTTGATAAAGCGGTATGCCTGTTTTCCAAATCAATTTTTTCACCATCAATAAATGCCATTTCAATAGTACTCTCCTTCATTTCCAGTACATCTCCATTACTGATTAGCAAAGTTGCCCTGTTGCCCTGTGCAAGAATACCGAGATTATCCACACCAGATATTTTTGCTGCATTTCCACTTATTGCTGCAATTGCCGATTCATAATCCAAACCATAGGCCACCGCAGTGCCAGCAATAAATGGTAGGTTTCTCACCTCCCAGCTCCCCGCAAGCGAAAGTGCAAAAAACACTCCGGCATCCTGCAAAATTGTTGCATTGCGATAAACCTGGTCCACATCATCTGACCTGTATTCGGGCAAACTGTGAAGATTGCCCAAAACAACGGGGGTCGCACTTTCTGCTATCAGATCAGCGATGCGCCAGGCTTCTTTTGCTTCTACTAAAACCAAATTTAATTTAAATTCTTTTTTAAATTCTAATACTTCAAGAATTGTTCGTGCCGAATTAACATGTACAAACAATTTATGTTCACCCTCGAAAAGCGGACGCATAGCTTCAAATCTCAGGTTTTCAGTTTCAGGTTGCTTTAACTGGACATAGGCCCGGGCTTCCTTAAAATATTTATAAATTTCATTTACCTGTTCATCATACTTCTCATTGGCTTCAATTCCTCCAGGATTGGCCCACCAACCTTTTTGATTGAACTGATTTGGCCAGTTCATATGAATGCCTATATCTTCTGCTATCAAAGCATCTTCCCAATTCCAGGCCTTTGTACGCATTAAAGATGATTTGCCTGAAATTCTTCCACCACGGGGACTTGCTTCAACACTCAAAATACCATTAGCGGAAAGTGTGGGGAGAATTTCACTATCGGTATTATAAGCAATACAAGATCGAACATGTGGGTTGAGCGAACCCACCTCATTATAATCACGGGTTTGTCGCAGCGCATCAATTTCATTCAAGCCGGCAATTGTATTCAGTCCTATAAATCCCGGGTAAATGTGCTTGCCTTCTGTGTTGATTGTTTCTGCAAAAAAAGAATCGTTCAGTTTGTTCTCCCGCTCTACATCAAAACTGCCATTTTTGCCTACAAACAATATACTTCCCCTGTGAATAACGATTTGAGCATCTTCAATTTTTTCTCCATTACCCAGATGCGCTGTTCCTCCATTAAAAGCTATGGCATTTACACTGCCGCTTTGAGCCTGGCAAATAAATGATAAGAAAAGTATTGAAATTATTATTGTAAATCTATCCATATGTTTTTGTCTTAGTGTTTCAATTTCATTCACAATGCTCAATGGTCATGTGTTTCAAACTCATCAATACTGAGGCAATGATAAATTTTATCTTCTTTTTTAACCGGCTTTTGTGTCTTTTTGCCATTGGACTTTTCATCCAGCATTTTTTGAATAAGACGGGCACGTTCCTGCTTTATAGCTTCGCGTTTTTCTTTATCGGTTTCAAAATCATAGTAGCAAATGCCATCGATAATTGTTTTTTCTACCTTGCTGTATATCGAAAGCGGATCGCCCGACCACAATACCAAATCGGCATCTTTTCCAGCTTTTATGCTGCCCATTCTGTGATCTAAATGCAGCATTTTCGCTGGATTCAAGGTGATCATTTTCCAGGTATCTTCTCTACTCATTCCTCCGTATTTTATTGATTTTGCAGCTTCCTGGTTCAACCTGCGTCCCATTTCTGCATCATCAGAATTGATTGATGTCAATACTCCTTGTTCATTTAAAATACTGGCATTTTGCGGAATTGCATCTATTACTTCATATTTATAGGCCCACCAATCGGAAAAAGTAGAAGCTGCTGCACCATGGGCTTTCAGCTTATCGGCAATTTTATAGCCTTCCAGCACATGGGTAAATGTGTTGATCCTGAAACCAAAATCTTCAGCTACTTTCATCAGCATATTTATTTCTGATTGCACATAGGAATGACAGGTCACAAATCGCTCCCCATTAACAACCTCCAACACAGCTTCTAAATCGAGGTCTTTTCTGGGGGCTTCGGTATTTCGCCTTTCTTTATTTGATAAATTTTGATACTCCTTTTGTTTTTGCTCATAAGCTTTTGCCCGCGAAAAATAATCGACAAAAACCTGCTCAACCCCCATCCTCGTCTGCGGAAAACGCACTGTATTTTTTTCGCCCCAGTTCGATTGTTTTACATTTTCACCCAGTGCAAATTTTATAAATCCATCGGCTCCCTCTATTTTCATTGCTTCAGGATTTTTGCCCCAGCGCATTTTGATCAAAGCAGATTGCCCACCAATCGGGTTGGCCGATCCGTGAAGCAATTGGGCAGCAGTCACCCCGCCAGACAGTTGCCTGTAAATATTCACATCTTCTGAATTGACTACATCGCCAATTCTAACTTCTGCAGAGCTGGCTTGTGTCCATTCATTTACACCTTTACTGATGGCGATATGCGAGTGTTCATCAATAATTCCACTTGTTAAATGTTTTCCATTGGCATCAATGGTTTTTATTCCATTCGCAGCTAAATTGCTTCCAACTTTTTCGATTTTACCTTTCTTGATCCACACATCAGCATTTTCAAGAATCCCATCGGACTCATTGGTCCAGACAGTAGCATTTTTTACGATTAATTCTTCTGTTTCAGGTTGCTCATTGGAACCATAGGCCAAAAATGGGTAATAAATTTTTTCAGTAGTAAATATTTCGCTTTCCGGTTTCTCTTCTTCTTTATCTTCTTTACTGAGTGAGTCAGTTTTCACTGCTTCCCAATTAAACCATTCCCCATTGGCAAATTGCCCTTTTCCCTTCCATTTTTCTCCGGAAATTGAGCCGCTCAACTGATAGCGCTCCTCATCTGAAAATTCAAGACTTATAAGCGATTTACTCAGTGTTACTTTTACATCCGCTTTAGTACTGTCATCTATCTGCAATTTTGCTTTTATCTTAAATGGAGTGCCTGATATTTTAAGCGTATATTCTATATCCTCATCAATATTGAGCTGATATTTGCCAAATTGTATTGCTTCATTTGCTTCTTCAATGATGTATTGCTTGCCATTTACCCAATTTTGAATGATCCTGGAATCTTTATGGAAGAGTGGCTTATCTGTCACAATAAAATTGGCAAGCTTTCCGGTTTCTAAAGTACCTGTCTTTTGATCTATTCCAAACAACTCGGCAGGCAATGTAGTCATTGCTTTTAATGCTGCAGTTTCTGACAAACCTGCTTTTACAGCCTTTTTAACCCTTTGCAAAAACTCATTTTTATCTTTCAATCCTTCAGCAGTAAATACAAAAGGGATTCCTTTTTCATCGAGAAATTTTGCGTTTGAAGGAGCCAGTTCCCAATGCTTCATTTCCTGTAAACTGACATTTATTGCATCAAATGGGTCTGAAACATCATAAGGCTCTGGAAAATCAAGCGGAACAATTAGTGAAGCACCACTTGCTTTAATTTCGTCTAATTTCTGATAGGCTGTGCCATCTTCCTTTATGATATATTGAACACCAAATTCATCTCCAACTTTATCTGCTCGCAAAACATTTAATACATCACCTGCCTCAAACACAGCAGGCAATTTTAGATTTTCATTCCATGCCCGCAATGATAAATTAACTTCATCATTCTTTCGCGCGGCATACCATTGCCCATCGAGATAGGTCTGGCGCAAAAGCGCAATACTCCCCATTAACGAACCGGGATAATCTTGGGGAGACGTGCCTTTACTAAAAGAATAAAACGCGGCAGCTTTCTCTTTTAAAATTAAATTGTGCTCCTGATCTTCTGACAATAAAACTGCTGAACCTGTGCCTCGGGCTATTCCATCATGCACATGACTGATGGCAGTTCCAAACCCCGCTTTCCTGTATTTTTCAGCCTCCTTACCTTTGTATTTAAATAAATCATCTGCTGCTGTTTCTGGTTTAAGCGCTTCATTCCAGGCGAAAGCACCGTCTTTTTCAGAAACAAATTGCGGCCCTTTCCATTCCCCTTTTTTCTTTTCAGGCTCTGGCAAACCATAATTACTATATGCATCAATAAATGAAGGGTAAATAAAATATTCTCCAAGATCAATTTGCACAGCAGCTTTAGGTAAATCTGAACCGCTTACAATTTTTTCGACTTTCCCCTTTCTGAACAAGAGCCAGGCATCTTCAACTTTTCTGTCGGGTGCAATTTGTATATTAGATGCTTTCACCGCATAATATTCAGGTCTTTGGTCAGGGGCACCATTTTCAGGAAATGTAGTGACTTGAGCTGTGCTGAATATTGAAAATATAAAAATAATTAATCCAAAAAGTAAAAGCCTCATTGTATATAGTTTATTCGGGCTAAAATAAGAATAATAAGGCGGTCAAATGATACATAAAACAACTTATAACAATGGAGATGATGTTTTTTATAAAATTTTGGGAAAAGGACCTCTGCTTTATTTAATTCATGGCTTCTGTGCAGATAGTAGAATATGGAATGAACCACTTGTTCAATTGAGCGAAAATTTTACATTAGTTCTTCCGGATTTACCCGGGTATGACAAATCACCGCTCCCAAATGAAAGCCTTACAGTTGAATTATTTGCCGATGCGATTGAAGCCATCATTTCGAATGAAGCACACAGCAATATATGTATTGCAGGGCATTCTATGGGCGGATACGTTTTGTGTGAATTACTATCAAGAAAAAATCGGAGTATAAAAAAAGGGATTATTGTTCACGCTCACCCCTATGCTGATGATTCTGAAAAAATAGCAGAAAGAAAAAAGGCAAATAGACTAATTGAAAAACACGGGCATCATTTATTTGTTAAAGAGTTGTATAAAAAACTTTTTGCCCCAGCAAATCGATTATCTGATCATGAGCACAAATTCAATGAAATCATTTCCGACCTTAAAACAGAAACTATTGTTCAATCAAATCTCGCTATGATTATGAGAAAAGACCACAGACTTACACTTGCAAACAGTGCTATTCCGCTTCAATTCATTATTGGTGAGGATGACCGCTTAATTGAGTTGGAAAAAAGTATATCACAAACTTACTTGGCTCCAATTTCTGATGTTCAAATACTTGCAAATACCGGGCATTTATCTATGATAGAAAATTCCGCTAAATTAGTTGAGTACATTCAGAGCTTCACAATGCTTGATTTATGAAATATTTCATATACCTGCTTTTATTTCAAGTTTTAATCCTTTTTCAGGTAGGAAAGGCAAGCCATTTGGTGGGGGGGGATTTTTATTACGATTGCCTGGGGAACAATCAATACCGCTTCACTTTAAATGTTTATAAAGATTGTAATGCGTTAGGGCCGAATGTTGCAGATTTTGACGATCCTGCTTTTATTGGAGTTTATGAAGGCAGCAATCACATTTCCACCGAATATATTTTTCTGGACGATACGACAAAAATACCGGCTATAATTAATAATCCTTGTCTGCAAGCCCCCCCCGATGTTTGTGTTGAAGAAGGTACCTACGAGTTTATTATCAATCTACCCAACAGTAATACCGGCTATAAGTTGGTCTATCAAAGATGTTGTCGCAATCAAACTATTGTAAACTTGAATCAGCCCAGCGATCAGGGGGCTACATTTTCAATTGATATTCCACCATCAAATTTAGTTACCTGCAATAGCAGCCCTAGATTCAACGAATTTCCTCCAATAGCTATCTGTGCTAATGATCCGCTGGTTTTTGACCATTCGGCTACAGATCCGGATGGAGATAATATTGTTTATGAACTTTGTGCGCCTATTGATGGGGGCAGCCAAGTTGATCCACGACCCAGTCCTCCGGGACCTCCTTATAACAATGTTCAATACAGCGCTGGATTTTCAGCTGCCGCACCACTTATAGCTGCACCACCACTTAGTATTGATCCTAATACAGGAATTCTTACCGGTACTCCAACTTCCATTGGGCAATATGTTGTTGGAGTTTGTGCTAAAGAATATAGGAATGGCACATTAATAGGTGAAACAAGAAGAGATTTTCAGTTTAATGTAACCGATTGCACTTCAAATGTGGAAGCCTCTGTTCCCACTATTGATAATGATCCTGTTGCTTCTCTAGGTACAGAGGGAGTTTTTGTCTACGAATGTCAGGACTTTACTGTGAATTTCATCAACAACAGCAGTAACGGCACCACATACGACTGGGATTTTGGTGTTTCTGGAACCACTCAGGATCAATCTTCAGATTTCGAACCCTCTTATACTTATCCAGATACAGGGGCTTATATAGTCAGGCTAATAGTAAATCAGGGATTTCCTTGTGCAGACACTACAGATGTTGTGGTTAGAATTTATCCCATATTTACTACCGATTTTTCTTTTGTGGATATCTGTAGAAATGAAGCGGCCGAATTTGAAGATTTAACCCAATCCAGTTATGGAACAATTAACAACTGGGAGTGGGATTTTGGTGACGGCAACACATCAAATATTCCAAATCCAACACATCAATACTCCAGTGACGGCACTTATACTGTAAGATTAATCTCTGAAAATAGCAAAGGCTGTAGAGATGAAAAAGAACAAGAATTAACTGTATTAAATACTCCCAATACTGATTTTGAAATTAGCCCCACATGTATCGATGAGCCAATTAATTTTAACAATACAACTACTATAAGTTCAGGCTCCATTAGCTCTTACGAATGGATATTCAGCAATGGGCAAAATTCTACACAAAACAATACCACACAAACTTATAATTCCCTCGGTAACCAGTCTGTTTTACTAATTGCCGAAAGCAACTCGGGTTGTAAAGATTCACTACTCAGAACTTTCACTGTACACCCTCTTCCAACCATTTCCATCAGTAATGATACTTCCATTTGTGAAGATGATAAAGTTGTATTGAATGCAAGCGGAGGCACTGATTATTCCTGGTCTCCCGCTACAGGGCTCTCAGATGCCGGGATTCAGAATCCAATTGCACAGCCATTAATCAGCACAGAATACACAGTGCTTGTTACAGATATAAATGAATGCACGAGCTCTGCAACAACATTTATCACTGTATTTCCCAAACCAAATACCAGTGCAGGAGTTGATACTTTTGTTTGCTTAGGGGATTCCATTACCCTACATGCAAGTGGAGGCGTTTCATTTACATGGTCACCGGCTATTTTGTTTAATGACCCTAATGAAATCAATCCAACAATTTCACCGGACAGTTCCCAATACCTCAATCTTGAATCGCTCAGTGACAAAGGTTGTAAAAACACAGATCAAATATACCTTGAAGTACAAAAACCAATTGAAAAACCACAAGACATTGGCGATAAAAGTATCTGTCTGGGAGACACCTTGTTTTTTAATATTCCTGAAGAAAAATACATTAGCTGGGAGTCAGAAGAAGCATTTAACGACCCTAATTCAAGCAATACCTTTTTTAACGGAACAGAAAGTACTTCTGTATTACTCAAAATGTCAAACGATTGTTTTCGCGATAGTTTTGAGTTTTACATTCAAGTTAATCCATTGCCTGAAGTGGTGACAAGACCACCAAAAGACAGTATTTTCAGGGATGAATTTACATCGATAACAGCCGAGGGAGCATACGAATATTCCTGGACTCCTGAAGCCGGTATTACAAGCAATAATAACTCAAGTATAGAAGTAAGCCCATTCAATTCCACCCTCTACACAGTGGAAGGTACCGATCAAAATGGTTGCAAAGCATCAGACTCCACTTTCATATTTGTTGAAGTAAAAAACCTTATTGTTGTCCCAAGTGCTTTTACCCCAAATAATGATGGTCTGAATGATATTTTTAGAATAATAAGAACACTCAATATCCAGTCTATAGATGCATTTGAAATATTTAATCGATGGGGGCAAAGAGTATTTTTCTCTAACACTGAAAATGTTGGTTGGGACGGATTCTTTAAAGGAGAATTACAGGATTTAGGTGTTTATGTATATAAGATAGCAGCAACTACTAAAGATGGAGATAAGATAGTGGAAAAAGGAAACCTAACCTTAATACGATAATATCAGATATATACTACCGAAATAAAAAAGGTCAACTGAATTTAAATTCAGTTGACCCTTAAAATATTAATGTGGCAACGACCTACTCTCCCGGAAAACCAGTACCATTGGCGCTAGGAAGCTTAACTTCTCTGTTCGGAATGGGCAGAGGTGGACCTTCCTGCTATAGTCACCACAAAATCTTAAATAATATTAGACATACTGTAAGTTTTAAAATGAAAGCTACGGGTAATTAGTATCACTCGGCTTTGTCATCTCTGACTATACACCTGTGACCTATCAACGTCATAGTCTTTAACGACCCTTAAAAGAAATCTCATCTTGAGGGGGGCTTCGTGCTTAGATGCTTTCAGCGCTTATCCCTTCCGAACATAGCTACCCTGCGATGCAGTTGGCACCACAACAGGTACACTAGAGGTTCGTCCAACTCGGTCCTCTCGTACTAGAGTCAGCTCCTCTCAAATTTCTAACGCCCACAACAGATAGAGACCGAACTGTCTTGCGACGTTCTGAACCCAGCTCGCGTGCCACTTTAATGGGCGAACAGCCCAACCCT
>JBBDNB010000022.1 GCA_040877935.1 Chitinophagales bacterium | reverse complement strand
TTTTTCCATTGCTGAAAAAACGAAGCAAACCCGCCTGACTATTTCAGTTCGGGCAGGAAAATCTAGGCTGTCTAAAATTCAACTAAATTCTTTGCTCAGTAGCTAAATTTCAGGAACTCGCCATTAAAAATTATCTAATTTAGTCAATCTCGCTTGGCTCAAACAGCCTGAAATTTGACACTACTTTCACTTCGAATTTTAAGCTGAATTTTCGAATAGCCCTTATAAAAGAAGTGATTTTTATAAAAGCCCCCCCCCAACTGGTGCGCATTTTGCCGCCCAGCCAGTGTAAGCGAATGCCCGCCCGGTTGCGCCTGTCGGACGGGCGTTCCTACTCAGGGCTAAATGCATTAACCCATGTTTAATCTTCCGTAATCTTTTTCCAGGGTTGCGCTTCTTCTAACTGATAGGACAAGTCAAATAAAAGGTTTTCTTGTCCATGATTGGCCCATAATAACATACCTATTGGTAGTCCTTTTGCTTCATCAAATCCCATTGGCAGCGATATGGATGGACCGCCCGATGCATTTCCATATGGAGTGAAGCACGTCCATTTTACGATGCGTGGAAACAATTCATCAAATTCGAGATCCATACCCAGATAACCCAATTCAGGGGCTGCGTTGGCTACTGTTGGCGTTAACATAAAGTCTATGTCCATTTCCGAGAACATCTTTTTATATTGATGATAGGATCTGCGCAGTCGATGAACGAAGAATGGGGTTTTATGAATGTTCTTCAAATGGTGTTTTGATAGGCCTTTTGTCAGCTTCGAAACCTTGCTCGGCATAAAAGATGGCCCAAACATCAGTTTGCCAAAATTTTGGCAGTAAAAGGCGTTCATAGCCCATAGATCAATAAAATCCGTTGAGAATTGTTCTGTAATTGGAAGATCTACTGGCTTCACTTCATGACCTAATGACTCTAAGAGTGCTGCAGTTTTATGCAATGCATCCATAGAGGCAGCATCGGCTTTTATATCGTTTACAGAATCACCCGAAAAACCAATTTTATATTTTCGTTTTGATGGACCTTCAACAAGCCCGATAGGAGGCAGCTTGCGGTTTTTGTAATACTTTTCAGCATTCGCGTAAAAATAGGCAGTATCGCGTACCGAGCGGGTAATAACCCCATCAATGGCAATGTCCACGAGCTGGGTTTTGAATAGGCTGGTCTTTAACAATCGCCCCCGTGTTGGTTTGAGCCCGACAGCACCACAACACGCTGCGGGAATTCGAGTGGACCCGCCACCATCAGCGGCATGGGCCAGCGGCACAACACCTGCGGCTACCAATGCAGCAGCTCCACCAGAGGAACCACCGGCAGTATGGCCAATGTTCCAGGGATTGCAGGTATCTGCCTGATTTTCAAATTCGGTGGAACAGGAGAATCCAAATTCAGGCATGGAACTGGTTCCCAGGTTTACAAAGCCCTGTGCAAATATCTGTTTGGCAATTGGGTCTGTTCTTTTTGACGGCTTCGCATTTGCAAATGCTTCAGAACCGAAATAGGTAGGCATGCCCTTCACGTAGGTCATGTCTTTGATGAAGGTTGGTATGCCCGCAAAAAAGCCGGGATGCGTTTCATTGGAATCCGCTAATCCCTTTTCATAACGATCTGTCACGACCGCATTTAGGGAAGGATTGACTTTTTTTGCTCTTTCAATAGAAGCCGCCACTACTTCACACGGGTGTATTTCTCCTTTTTTGATCAATGCTGAAAGCGCAACTGCGTCTAAATCGGCCAGTACATCATCGGTAAATCCGTGCACTCTTTTATCGCTTATTGCCATTTGATTTATTTAACTATTCGGGGAATTTTGTTTTTGTTAACGGTTCTGTGTATTGTGCGTATCCCATATGGTATGTATTATGCATAATCAATAATATTATTTCTTTTCTTTCATAGCATTAAAAATAATTGGGTCTTTAGGTTTTATCCCTTTTTTTCTTCTGTACCAATCGACAAACCTCTGATAATTTCCAATCAAATAAATACAAACTATTATGAAATTTGTGAATGAGACAAACGCAAGCAGCATCTCAATTCTATATATATTGTAATTTAGTTCTTTTAGTTTGCTTAGTTCTTCATATGTTAAGTGCTTTAATAAATTAGAATTACGAACATGGGGTCTCACTTCATATTGCTGGTTATAAGACTCTTCTAATTTGATTCTACTATTAACTTGCTTGTTGTATGTTGATAAAATAAATGTTTTATTTATGTAGTGAATTGTATTGAAGAAAAATGGATTCCCATAATTGGAGTGCCCAGTTAGACTTCATTCAGGAAAATTTCAAAGAAGATAGTAGTTGAGCACTAGCCAGAAAGAATTCTGGCGAACCCGTTCGTACCGAAAATCCATATTATAGACTTCTGGATTGAACCCGGCCAGGTGCCACATTTTTCTCCATTTCCCGCCCGAATGTAATGTTGGGCACGGGCAGGGCAGGAAAAATTTGGTGCCCAGCCTCCATAATATGTATGGGCTTTTTGGATTCATTGTTGTCTCATAAACCTTTGGGGCTTATATGGTTAACCCAATCCCATAATAAAAACAGCCACCACTAGTATTGTAATGATGGCTGATAATATTACTTATTCGAAATTAATCTGCTGCTGATCGTCTTATTTCTTCCTGTTTAATTCCATAGGAATATGGATTTCTACTTCATCTCCCACGACCATTGTAGCTGCCCAATCGCCAGTTCCAACTCCATAGTCTGTTCTATTTATGGATGTTTTGATATCCACTCCTAAAATTAGCGTACCCTTCATCATTGGGTGTTCCATTTGTCCGGTAATTTTTAGGGGAATGGAAACTTTTTTGGTGACATCCTTAATAGTAAGCTCACCGTGAACGATATACTCCTTATCGGATTTTTTTTCAAATTTGGTCGATTTGAATGTCATTTTTGGATAAGTTTCGGCATCAAAAAAGTCTTTAGACTGAAGGTGATTGTCTCTTTTTTCATTATCAGTATCGACACTTTTGATAAAAACCGTAAATTCTGCAGAGCTGGCTTTTAAATTGTCAGGGTCGAAATGAAATTCACCTTCAAAATCCTTAAACTTTCCTGTAACCGTTGAAAAAAAGTGGCCGACAGAGAAGTTGACAGAAGTGTGGGCCTTGTCAATCTCCCATTTGGTTGCTTTTTGTGCATTTACCGAAAATGCAACAAACACAGTTAATAATACTGCTAATCCTAAATTTTTGATTCTTGAATTCATTTTTTTAAAGTTTTAGTGTTATGATAATCAATTTTAACTATCTAGCTTAATATACCAATATTTAGAAAAAATCACCCAGACTAACAATTTTTTTTTCAATTATTTTTCTTGTTCCTTGATTCTTCGAAGTTGTTCTACACATTTATGCTTTTGATTTTGAGCATTATGCCTCGTAGTGTAGCCATATTCTTTTTGTATTTGTTCTATAGCTTTATTTTTGAAAAATATATCGTGTATAAGCTTGTTGCAATGATCTGTTGCATTAAGCAAGTATTCTTTTAACTTATCTGTATATGTTTTTTCCTTTTCAATGGCATCAGAAACGGTACTTAAAAATTCAGTGCTTTGAATCTCATCTATTGAAAGATCAAATTTTCTGTCGCGTAGTTTTTTGAACCAAAGATTTTTGCAAATGGCAAATACATAGGTATTTATTGATGCTGTGAGTTGAAAATTATCTTTGCGTAGCTTTTCTACCAGCACCATCATCGCATCTTGAAACAAGTCTTCGGTATCGGCTTTATTTCCACTGTTGTTTACTACAAATTTTGAGATTTTGTGAAAATTTTTTTGGTACAATTTTCCAAATGCGAAGTTGTTTTCTGTTTTTAAATCTATTAGGTTGTCATTCATTTTTCGCTCATCAAAATTTTTACAGAAATAATTTTTTTAGTCAAATAGCTATACATATTTGTTAAGAAGCCCTGGTCATTTGATTTTTATCTTAACCCTAAAATACAAAATTTTGGCTTAGGTAATTACAGGCTCTTTGCTGAAACAAAGGCGTGGCTTGCCATTTTTGAAGAGCCAGATTATATCGCAGATGCCCTTCCTGCAAAAAGGGGAGTTCCCAAAACAATCCTGCTTTTTGAGTTAAATACTTTCCTTAATTTCGGATATTCAATAATCGGGCTTTTGTGTCAGCATTTGGGTATTTGTTGGTCTATTAAAGCAAAGCATTATTGGATGTTCAAGCCTGGAATCAGGATTATTTCAGTAAGATTTCAATTTGTATTTCTTGGTTTTTAAATAATTTAATTTATAACTATCCAAACAGGACTTTATTTTTATGGATAATAAAAGGAAGAAAAAAGAAGCATTAAAATATCACAGTGAACCCAGACCGGGCAAAATAGAAGTAATCCCAACAAAAAAATACTCCTCACAAAGAGATTTATCCCTGGCTTATTCGCCAGGTGTAGCACAGCCTTGCCTAGAAATTGCTAAAAACAAAGAGGATGTCTATAAATATACATCAAAGGGAAATCTTATTGCAGTAATCTCCAACGGCACGGCTGTTCTAGGATTGGGAAACATTGGCCCTGAAGCTTCTAAGCCCGTAATGGAAGGAAAAGGATTGCTCTTTAAGATTTTTGCTGATATTGATGCATTTGATATTGAAATTGATGCTGAAGATGTGGATGCATTTGTAGAAACAGTGAAAAGGATAGCTCCTACATTTGGAGGAATCAATTTAGAGGACATAAAAGCTCCTGAAGCATTCGAAATTGAAAGGAGATTGAAGGAAGAGCTCGATATTCCCGTGATGCATGATGATCAACACGGAACTGCCATAATCTCAACTGCCGCACTTAAAAATGCACTTGAAATTGCCGAAAAGGATATTGAAAAAGTAAAAATAGTAGTAAGTGGCGCAGGAGCGGCAGCAATTTCATGCAGCCGGCTGTATATGTCCTTAGGTGCCAAAAAGGAACACATTATAATGTGCGACAGCAAAGGTGTGATCAAAAAAGACAGAATAAACCTTAGTGATCTAAAAGCTGAATTTGCAAGCGATAGGACCGACCTGCAAAGCCTGGAAGATGCAATGAAAGATGCCGATGTTTTTGTGGGATTATCCACCGGAAATATTGTAAGCCCTAAAATGCTTAAAAGTATGGCCAAAAAACCCATAGTATTTGCCATGGCAAATCCCGAGCCTGAAATAGACTATAATTTGGCAATAAAAACCAGAAGCGATATCATTATGGCGACCGGCAGGTCGGATTATCCCAACCAGGTAAATAATGTACTGGGGTTTCCCTTTATCTTCAGGGGAGCCTTGGATGTTAGGGCCAGCGAAATAAATGAGGAAATGAAAATGGCTGCGGTACATGCGCTTGCAGATCTGGCCAAAAAATCTGTTCCCGAGCAGGTTAATATCACCTACAACAAAGTAAATATTTCGTTTGGCAAAAATTACATCATTCCCAAGCCCTTTGATCCCCGGTTGATTTCCGAAATTCCACCGGCAGTGGCAAAAGCTGCTATGAACAGTGGCGTAGCCAAGAAACCCATATCCAATTGGGAAAAGTACAAACAAAACCTGGAATACAGGTTGGGAACAGGAAATAAGATAATCCGGATGCTGCACAACCGGGCCAAAGACAATCCCAAAAAAGTAATATTTGCCGAAGGCGACCATTTAGATGTGCTAAAAGCGGCACAAGTGGTCTATGAGGAAGGTATTGCCACTCCAATATTATTGGGAGATAAGGAAACCATTGAGGAGCTGATGGAAGAAATAGACTTTGATTGTAAGATTGAAATAATAGATACCAAATCTGCCAAAGAAAAAAAACGCAGGAGAAAATTTGCTGAAAAATACTGGGAAATAAGACAGCGTAAAGGCGTTACCCTCTTTGATGCTGAAAAGGCGATGCGTGAAAGAAATTATTTTGCCGCCATGATGCTTAAGGAAGGTGAGGCCGATGCCTTTATTTCTGGATACGCCCGTAAATACGCATCTGTACTGAAACCCCTTATAGAGATTATACCAAAAATAAAAGGTATAGACCGGATTTCTTCAACTAATGTGATGCTGACCAAAAGAGGCCCCATGTTTTTATCCGATACGGCCATTACACCTAATCCTACTGGAAAAGAACTGGCATTAATCGCTGAGATGACCGGCATGGTAGTCAAGATGTTTGGCATGGATCCTGCCATTGCGATGCTTTCATATTCAAATTTTGGATCTGCAAACAATCACACTTCCAGAAAAGTGAAAGAAGCCATAGATATTCTTCACGAGACCTGTCCCGATTTTGTGATTGATGGAGAAATACAAGCAGATTTTGCTTTAAATCCCAAGATGTTAAAAGAAAAGTTTCCTTTTTCCAAATTGGTCGGAAAAAACGTCAATACCTTGATTTTCCCCAATTTGGATTCTGCTAATATCAATTATAAATTATTGAAAGAACTGTATGGAGTTGATTCAATTGGACCTGTGATAATGGGACTTACCAAACCCGCCCACATTCTGCAGCTCGGGGCTAGCGTAGATGAAATAGTAAATATGACGGCACTTGCCGTTGTAGATGCACAGAATAAATCTCAATAAACTTGCAATTGCAGCAAGGCTTCCCTTAGCAGTGCCAATAGCTTGTGGTGGTTGTTTTGCTTCATGTATGCCTGGTACTGACCAAACTAACATGGGGTATGAGCAGTGGAAGGGTAAATATAGTTCGTTAAAATGAACGGCTCAAAGGACATAGTTCTGAGGAATCCGGTGGGGTTTGGGATTGGCTTTTTGAAAAAGCACATATTTCCAACCACAAAGCCACCAGGAGCACAAAGTGTTTGGGTTGTTTTTAGTAAGACTTCCAAAGTCTTTGAGACTTGGGAAGTCTATCGTCATTGGAAATGGAAATTGGTAAATTGTTTTTTGAAAGGCACAAGCAGGCCTGCCCGAACTGGGATAGGCGGGCTTTCGCTCATTGGCTAGACCTCATGCGCCAGCATTGGGATTGCAGGTATCTGCCTGATTTTCAAATTCGGTGGAACAGGTGAACCCAAATTCAGGCATGGAACTGGTTCCCAGGTTTACAAAGCCCTGTGCAAATATCTGTTTGGCAATTGGGTCTGTTCTTTTTGCCGGCTTCGCATTTGCAAATGCTTCAGAGCCGAAATAGCTAGGCATGCCCTTCACGTAGGTCATGTCCTTGATGAAGGTAGGGATGCCCGCAAAAAAGCCGGAATGTGTTTCATTGGAATCCGCTATTCCCTTTTCATAACGATCTGTCACGACCGCATTTAAGGAAGGATTGACTTTTTTTGCTCTTTCAATTGAAGCCGCCACTACTTCACGAGGGTGTATTGCTCCTTTTTTGATCAATGCTGAAAGCGCCACTGCGTCTAAATCGGCCAGTACATCATCGCTAAATCCGTGCACTCTTTTATTGGTTATTGGCATTTGGTTTATTTATCTATTCGGGGAAGGTTATTAACAGTTTCTATGCGCAGTGTGCCAAAGGACATTGCGTACATGTTTACGTTCTATTTTTTGTTTCTGTTCAGTGGTATGTGCAGATTTTGCACATACCACACCTTCATCTAATTCTCCTTCCTTGAAAATATTCTTTATATGCCGTCCGACAACTGTTCTGACCCGATTAAATAATTGTCCAAGTTGCTCTTGATTAAGCCAAACTGTATCATCATCAAAAGTTACCAGAAATTCTGTATGTCCATCAGAACTTTGATAGATTTTAATTTCGCTATTCTTTCTCATTTCTTTTGCTTCGTTGGTTTTTTGTGTGGATCACACTTGCAAAACGTATTTAATCCCTTTTTGAATAAAATAATAGATATTAATGTGGGAGGTAAACCAATAACAGTAGTTGCTATCACATCGCTTAGAGTCCCAATAAGAGTAATCGTGTCTTGAAGGTCGGGGTCATGTCGTTTTATGCAATATTTCCACTCTTTACATATCTTTGATTTTAATTTATCTTCAATTCCTTGAAGAAGTTGTAAAGCCCTATTTACATCATCTTTAGGTGAATATAATGTATCCTCATCATGTGCAACAGAAAATGATAAAATCGAATACAATAGCTCGATGTCATGATTTACATATAATTTAATTGACTCTTTTGGAATATCTTTTACTCTATTCATAAGGTATCCAAGTTTGGTTTTCTTTATCAACTTTAAACAACAGATAAGACATCTTGATATTGAACTGAATGCATGTTGATATTACAGCAAATTTAATCGCTAAAAATTGAGGTAAGTCTTTGCAACGCAACTTAGCTTCAAAATAGGGAATCGCTAATTCAAATGAGTTGACAAAAATTTGTGTTTTGTCCGTTTTAAACAAGACATAAAATTCAATCGCTTCATTGTTCATACATTTTGCGGAAAGCATGTCTAAATTTATCTTGTTGTTGATAAATCTTATCAAGTCTTGAGGACTATGTGCTGCACCATTAACCTTAAGAAAACGAAGAGTGCTATACTTAGTTGGTAGGATTGCCATAAATTCAGATAGTTTAAACTCGTTGACATCTTTCCCAAGTATGGTATTGGCGTATTGTCTAACGACATTATCACGCATAACTACTAATTTAGTAATGATTTTATTTTGGAACTGAGTATTAGAATTATTATCCATTTCATTAGTTTTAACCGCTTCATCGGCATGGTTGCCTAACAGGTAGTCTTCAAAAATCTTGTGAAATGAATTTTCAATGCATAAAAAGGGTTTATAGCCATTTGAAAAATTATTGAATACTTCTATAAACTTGGTTATACCAGCACTTGATAGTGAAAACCTTAAACATATTCTGTTATTTAAGTTATACATATAAAAACACAAACCATCAATAGAAGAAATTACTCCAAAGTATTGATGGCTAGTCCTATAAAAGGAAGAATTATCTAGAAAAAATAAATCACCAATCGAGGGGTCACAGGCACAGAAAATTATATCATTCATTGTTAATGTCGTAATTATTATTTCTCACGCATCACGCTTGCCTCCAACGGTTTTGGTATATGAAAAGTTGGGCATCTCGGAACGAATACCTGTCCACCGAAACCAAAAGTTGGTTGCGAGCCAAACCCTTTCAATTTATCACTGTCCGCCCAATTTTTTATATACCATGTGTGCGCCTTGAATGGTAAATATAGTTTATTAATCTGAACGTCCCAAAGGGTGGTACTGACGATAAATGTCAGCATCTTGGATGTGAGACCTGCCTGAATGTTTCATTTAGGCGGGGGCGGCACTGGGGGTCTTTTGACGGTCTGTGCCGTCTACACGATTAGCAGTTTGTGCTTTTTTCATTTTCAGAATCTTGAAATTCATAAACGTAATCAAAGATTACCGAGTCTCCTCGATTTGCCCACTTGTCAAAAATGCTGGTTTTTATGGAAGAGAAATCCGCCTTCAAGTTTCCAACGGTTAGGTCATTCTTTTCTGAAAGCCATGCCCCTATTGAGGAACCAATGTATCGCTCCCTTATCGTACAATAGTAATGAAGTCTTGGGTCATCAAAGTCTTTAAACTTATCAGTAAGATTTAATGAAACTGCGTGATTTGGAAAATTATCATACAAAACTCCTAACGCGTTAATGCCAGTTCGGGAACATTCTTTTCCTCTCAAGATTAGTTTGGCAATGTGATCTGCATTCAGACTATCTCCATGTTCTCTGATAAACTTAAATAGAAGTTGAGAAACTTTATTTCCCTCAGGTGTTGCCCAAATAGCAGTTCCAAGTTCTATTACTCTACTAATTAATGAATAAAGATAGTCTGGGTTATCTGTATGTTCCCGTAACTCTTCAAGATAATCGAACAACATTTTCGATAACTTATCATCGTACAGTTTTTGTGAAAGATTGGCCAAATCTCGCACAGCTATATAAAGTTGGGTCGAATTTTCCCAATTTGCAATTGAAATGAGCTCTCTTTTGAGTCCTTCCGTAAAATCATTCTTCTTGTCAACTTTAACGGAAAAGGATTTAGTTTCACTTTCATTGTAAATATTAGAAACATTCTTGGTATCAATTAGCCATTTCTGCAACCACACAAACCAAGTTTCTGAAGTGTCTGCTGATACCATTATCAAGATAATCGGTATTCGACATTCATAAACATATCGCAAAAAGGATTTAGGTAATGCCTCAGTCAAGAAGTCTGTTTTAGAGCTGAGAGTTTTATGTGTTTTAATTTGAGCTTTGATAAACTTTCCCTGCACCTGTTCTGGAGCCAATTCCAGTTCTATGTCAATTCCAAAATCCTCTGTTAATCCGCGAGCTATCCAAAAGGATGATTGTCGAACTTGCATTTCAACTATGCTATGTCCTAATGATCCTATTTTTTGAGACTCTGTTTGTTTAGGCATGGGTTGTCTTTATTTTCATAACCGCTAACGGTAAATTGTATGAGTAATGGCAGATTACGTTGTTGTTGCCTGTCAAATCGCTACGCACTTTGAGCGGGCTGCAAACTTTGAAAGTTAACACTTTCCCTACCATTACTTATATAAAATGCTAGGTGGTGGCTTTGATTTATTCTTATTTTTATTATATAAATCAACTATGAGTTTTTATCAAGGCAGTTTTATCAAGATGGTCTATTTTTAATTATTTCCTTTATTTTTAAAGTTCTAAGTTTTACTACAACTGTTGCCTTCAAAGCTTCAATGTTTTTAACAACTTCACTTAAACTGTATCTAGAATTTGAGATTATTTTCTCAGATTTTTTATTGTTCAAGATATTATTTTGAGAATCAATTAAACTTTTAAGTTGAATTATTATTTGTTTTAATAAATCTTTCAAATTGGACGTTGCATCTTTCTCGAAGCTTTGTAGTAAATCAATAAACTCATGTATTTCATATAGATCTGACTTTATGAATTTATTTTTTTTAAAGTCAATTCGGTTAAAAAATTCTAATGTCTCTTGTAGCATGTAACCATCTAGGTTCTGAGTTTCTTGTTCTTTAATTTTGTTTTTAGCTTTTCTTCTATCTTTTAATTCTAAAAAGAGAGAAAAGAATGTAACTAAAGAAAAAATGATTAGCGATATAGGAACAGCAATGTCAAAGAACTTTTCTTGAGTTGTTTTTTCTGGAAAATGAAATTGAATATTGGGGTTTGCCAAATACACGCTATCAGGAAATTGAGTACGAGAGACTCCTTCAAGAACAATATTCGGATATATAGTATCTAGCTTAATTTCAGGCTTAACTGTTATATGTTCAATCTTTACCACTTTTTCTCTTTTTTCGAATGGCTTGAAAAATAGAATAACAAAAGTTAATAGAGAAACGGTTATTCCTACTATAATTGAAGTTGGTATTTTGCTCTTACTCATCTTTATTTCTATTTTTTATTCTTTTTATTAACTCGGTAATCAAACCAGCAATTACACCTGATAGTATTGTTGCTGTCCACATCCAAAAGCGATTCCACCCTGTGTCACTTTCATTTTTTTCAACAATAACATTGCGGATATCATTAATGTTTCTATTGATTGAATCTATAGGTAAAAAAAGCTTATGTGAATTATTCATATTAAAAAATAGAGTATCTGATTTTGCGATTCCAGGAAAAATTGAATCTTCAAGAATAAATGCCATATTAGGATATGCAAATTCAGGAAACTTAATACTAGTATCAATTCTTGATTCCCATAGGGATTTCCACATTGTTGGGTTACCATATAAGCTATATGCTACTTGACTAATATTTTCATCCTTGTCTAGATAAAGAATTTCACCATCAATACGGAAGGCAAATGCCTTTGATGATAATAGAAGAACAAAAAATATTATTGTTATTCTTTGAAATTTTATCATAGTAATTTAATTAAGGCTCAGGTGTAAAACAAATGAATTCATAGAGATCATATTCTTTTGTACTATCATTTTTTATATACTTTGCTTCATGTTTTCATTCAGTTTTTGTCTTAAAAAATGAAAAGGAATATTTCTGTCAACTTGCAGCTAACTTGTTTATAGTCATACCTTTTCATACATATACAGCCTACTCTAGCTGTATATGTATGACTCGTGTAATATTTCTTGTGAAGTTAAACTTTTTCATACATCATCATAAAAGCTATTTTTAAAAGCTGGAAGTAAAATACCTGGTTTTAGCTAAGTCCCACGAGATTGCCACAAAATTTCCGAAAAGGAAATTTTTCGCAATGACGACTTTCAGGGAAGTAGGAAGGAAAACCTAAAAATCTTTATTCCTACGCCATTTCTTCTTCTCAGATTGTATTTTTTTGCTTTTCAGTCTTTTCTCTTTTGCTTTCTTTGGGATTTTGGTAGGAATGCGTTTTTTGTTTTTTCTCAGTGCCTCTTCCAGGCTTTTGCGCAAACGCTGAATGGCCTTTTCCTTGTTTTTGCCCTGTGAACGGGTACTTTGGTCATAAATCTGCAATACACCTTCGCTACTTATCTTTCCGGCTAACTTATTGCAAATGCGCTTTTTTTCATGATCCTGCAGTCCTTCTGACCTGGTAATATTCAGGTGTACGAGTACTTTGGTTTCTGTTTTATTCACATGCTGTCCGCCCTTGCCACCGCTGCGTGCAGTAGAAAAATCCAGCTCTTTCTCAATTTGTGTCCAGTTCATATCGCGTCATTATATTTTACAGGCTATGGAAAAAGCTGCAAGATAAGCATGTAGTCCATCAGATCGTAAATAGCGCATGGCCCTTATTTCAAAACGGGAAAGTGTGAACTTACCCTTGCTCAATCGAAGTGGAAGTGCATATCTGAGCGCAAGTCCAAAGCGGTGGCTGTTTAAATTGGAAAGGTCAAAATCGGAAGTGTAGTAGGTTGAACTTATAGTATGTTTGGATTTTGGAGCAAAATATTTTGCAGCAGATTGAATATGAAAGCGGTAAAGAGGAGAGAGGCTCCAGCCTTTTGGCAACAATACAGGGCTTTCAAATTCCCAGGTAAAGCTCGCTATTCCCCAATTGTCCCAGTAAACACGTGCCCAGTTGCGCAAAATCAACTTTTCCAAAAGGCGGTGGTTCCAGCGCAAACTCAAGGGGATTTTTATTCTAAAGGAGGGCAATTGCTCAATCCGTGTACCTGGTATTTCTGTAAAATAAACCCGGTGAAATGGTGTGGAAAGCAGCCCCTGCTGTGCTATAAAATCCAATGTCAAATGGATTTGTGATCTTTTGTTCAGCACTTGAGAAAAATAATTGGACAAATTAAAAGTCCTGCGCTTGTCGGTTTTAATATTGCCATAGTCTGTAGCGCGTAATTCTTCAGGAAGTATAATGTTCCAGGTATCGAAATAGGCGCGAAAATCAAAGCCATAAAAACTGTTTTCCGATTCACTGCTTTTGTCCCAGCCACCACCAAAGGAGCTTGAAATATAATCCGTTTCAACAGCCCCGCCAGAATACAAGCTTATGCTGCTGTTCTTTTCGGGCTTGTTTTTTTGATAGCTGAGCTCTATTGTGCTGCGTGTATCATCACTCGAGGCAGAACTTATTCTTGAATCAATCTTATCAGAAGAAGCAGAGGTGTAGTGGTTTATGCCCACATGTGCGCCCAGCGATTGATTGCTGTCAAGTGGAATGTGCACTATGATCCTGGAATCGTAGTCGCTGAGCTTTTCTGTGCCTTCACCTCCTGTTACTGCCGAGTGATTGCCTTCCTGGGTATAGTAGCCAAAAAGAAAGCTCAGGTCAATTTGTTCCCTTTGTTTTGCGGAAATGTTTTCCTGTGCCAAAAGTGCGTGACCAAGACAAGACAACAAACAAGTGTAAATGAATATCAATGACAACCGCATCCGCCCCCTGCTTTTCCTCCATTGCCACCACTGGCGCCCTCGCGATACATGGCCGCATTTTTTTCAAAAATACAGATCGAGTGATCTTCCAATTCCATATTGGGCTCTGAGAGATAATATTTTTCCAAACCCTTTATACTGCTGCACGAATAGAGATGTCCCAGTACAGCGATAATAATAAGTGCTTTGATCAATGCTTTTCCCATGCTATTTCCAGTCCTGAGCTATTTAAAATTTTATTTTCTGCTGTTACCAAAAGTACCTCAAGGCCTTTGATTTTTTCAGCCAGTTCCAACCCTTTGTCAACACCGAGGACAAAGATAGCTGTTGCCAATGCGTCTGCCAGCTCTGCGTTATAGGCAATAACTGTTACACTAAATACATCTGTAGCAGGATAGCCGTTTCGGGGATCTATAATATGGCTGAATCTTTTCCCATCAATGATTTCAAATGCTTCGTAATCCCCGGAAGTGACTATTGCCTGATCTTTGATTTCAAGCCAGGCCATCCTTTTTTCTTTAGCACGGGGATGTTGAATGGCAATGCCCCAGGGTTTTCCGTTGCTTTGTTGCCCCCAGGCTGCTATATCGCCCCCGGCATTGATCAATGCAGTTTCAATGCCCATTTTTTGTAAAATATTTTTGGCACTTTCAGCAGCAAAGCCTTTTCCCACTGCCCCAAAACCAATGGCCATCCCTTTTTCTTTTAAGAAAATAGATAGCCTGGAAGTATCGCAAATTATATTTTGATAATTGCCCAGTTGGGCAGCGTTTTTTATTGCAAATGAATCAGGTAGTGATTTGCTTTTCAATGATTTGTTCCAAAGGTCAATCAGGGGTTGAATGCTGATATCAAAAGCGGCATCAGAGCTTTGGCTATAGATTTTACAGCGCTGGACCAATGCAAACAATTCAGCATCTACTTCTACTGCTTTTATCCCTGCATTTTGATTGATTGCAGTAGTTTGTGAATTGGGCAGCCATGAAGAAATCATTTGTTCTATGCGCTTTATTTCTCCCACTGCAGCTTTTATGGCTTTTTGTGCTGCTACAGAATCTTCATGGACAATTGTTAAATGAAAAGCTTTGCCCATCAATTTTTCATGATAATCAAATTCTTTAAGTGTCTGTGCTTCAACAGAAAAGGAGAGGAGTAACAAAAAGCAGAAGTATTTTAAATGCGCCATGCCAACCCCAGTTTAACTCCAAAAAAGCTGAGCCGGTGCTGTTCTCCAGGATTTCTTTGCTCAGGAAATATTTGCAGCACTTCATAGTTGGGCTGGAATACCATAGCGAAATGCTCATGAAAATTCCAATTGACATAAAAGCCGGCAGTGTATGCGATATTTTTTTTAAAGCGGGATTGATCGGGATGCGTGGACAGTGTATTTCCATACCCCAAACCAAGCATTGGCCCGAGCTGTATTTTTTTGTTTTGCAAAAGCGCATATCGCCCCATCAGCTTTGCCGACCATAATGTGACATACTCTTCCTCAGAGAAATCTACGGTCTTTGATCTTTGCCGGGTACTTTCGCTATCAACAAGATAATCAGTTGTGAAAATACTGTAGTCGGCACTTATTCCCAATGCAATTTTTTTTGGCAATTGATGCCAGAATTGAATTTCAAAAGGCATTTTAGGATTTGTACGCGAACGACTCCATCCAATATTTTTGCCAGCCGGGTCTTTGCCTTTGTTGTGTCCCCACCAACCTACATTCACACCACTTATCAAATTCAGTTCAAAGGGCTTGTTTTCACTGGCATGGATGGTCAGTGCCAAGACAAAGTTCATCAAAAAGAGCAGACAGGTTTTATTTTTCACTGGAACTTGTACTAATAAGAATTCTGCAAAACTAACAGCTATTTTTTGGGATTACTAAATTATGTTATGTTGTTTATGATTTTATTTCGGGTGATGTATTTGGGACTTTGGTGCTTTTGCAATTAACAATTCAATGATCAAGTATTTATTGGGATTTAGACCGCTCTAAAAAACTGATTGAATGACTTTTTAGTTTGTTGTTTATCAATTTATTATAGGGTATATTTAGAGTAACACATCAATTCGAATACGGGAAGAAAGCATCTTTAATATGATGTAGTTTTTCCTTGTCTTTATGAAGCAGAATAGAGATCACATCAAAGCGCAAATCATTATACTCTGTTTTGGATTTATGAATATAAGCTTCAGCGGCTTTGTAAATTTGAGCTTGTTTAGTGGTGTTAACTGCAAGCTCTGGATTCCCGAATTGAGTATCGGAACGGGTTTTTACTTCCACAAACACCAAAGTGTTTTCTTTTTGAGCTATAATATCTATTTCCTGGTTGCTGCTGCGCCAGTTTTGTTCCAGTATCTGGTAATTGTTTTTTAAGAGGTATGCACAAGCAATACTTTCTCCTTTCTTGCCGAGCTGTTGCTTGTGTTTTGACATGTGGTGGATTATTTGTTGTGCAATGCTCTTTTGGCTTCCTCAAAGTATTTCCTGGGAACCAGAAGCATTCCAAAACATTCTCCGTCTTCCTTTCCCAGTTTCTTGTGATGCACTCTGTGGGCTTTTCTGAGTCCGGCAAAATAGAGATTGGTCACATTCTTTAAAAACTTGAAGCGCTGGTGTATAATCACTTCGTGTACAGTAAAGTATGCGATCCCATAGAGTGTGATTCCTATGCCCACCCACATTTTCCAATCGGCACCATCCATTATGCCAAACATTATAAAAAGCCAGCTTGGTATGGCGAAGATCAGGAAGAAAAAATCATTGCGTTCGAAAAAACCGGGCGTTTTATTGTGGTGGTCTTTGTGTACAAACCACAGAAATCCGTGCATCACGTATTTGTGCAGCGACCAGGCCACAAATTCCATAAAGGCAAATACCGATAAGGTGATTCCAATACCTGTGATCCAATACCACATTTACTGTGCTTGATTGTTTTTTAGAAAATCTTTAATAGAGTTTCTCAACCCAACTAGTGACATAGTATCTATTGCGCTTTCCAACATAGCTCGATCTTCTTCCAGGTTGCTTTTGTAGCCCAAAAAACCGGGTACATTATACTGTATGGTATAGCGCAAAAAAATTAATTCTATATTGTTAGGGTCTTTGCTGATTGCTGTTTCCAGTATTTCTTTGCCCGAACTGAAATATCTTCCTTTTTTTATCAAATTGCTATGGTGTTTTCCAAAAGACATTTCTATTGCACCCCTGTAACCATATAGCAGGTTGTGCGCCCCATTCTCTCCTTCAAGCTTTTGGTAAAGGCTGTCGGCAATGCTTTCGTGCTTAAAAGCTTTTGAAATCAAGGTGCGGCAAGTCATTAGCACATCCTCTTTTGAGGCAGGCTGACTTATTGCTGAGCCAAATAATGGAAGCAAAAGAAAAAGCAAAAACATTGATTTCACGACAAGTAGTTTAGCTGATGCTTTATATAACCGGAAGCAAACAATGCGTATTTTCTCCTGTTGGAAATTCTGATACGCTGTGTTTGCAGTATAGTCGGTGGAATATTCATAATCTTTTTAAACAAAGAATAGTAATAAACATAAGCGATATAAACTCCTAAACGCGCTTTTTTGGGCAATCGTTTAATTCCCCTCAAGCCGGCATCAAAATCTTTTTGAATGTCCTGCTCTATAGCGAGTTTGGCATTCTGGTCAAAATGATCATAATCTACATCCGGAAAATACATGCGCCCCAGGTTGTTATAGTCCGACTGCATATCACGCAGGAAATTGATTTTTTGGAAAGCAGCACCAAGCGACATGGCATCGGCTTTTAATTCCTGATATTGCTTCTCGTCACCAACACAGAACACGCGCAAACACATTAAACCTACTACTTCAGCAGATCCGGTTATATAATCCTTGTAACGCTCTGTATTGAAGTCCATTGGCTTCAGGTCCATTTTCATGCTTTTGAAAAAGCAATCAATCAGTTCTTGCTCAATATTGTATTTGTGTACGGTTTTCTGAAAACTATTGAGAATAGGATTCAGACTAATTTTGTTGGAAATGGCCTGGTCTGTAGAATCAATAAATTCCTGCAAAAGCTTTGCTCTGTCGTGTCCGTGAAAAGAGTCCACTATTTCATCTGCCAGGCGTACAAAGCCGTAGATGGAGTAGATGGGTTCTGTGATAGAGCTATTGAGCAGACTGATACCAATAGAGAATGATGTGCTGTAGGTGTTGGTCACCAACTTGCTGCACCTTACCGATACGTTATCAAAAATTTGTTTCATAGATGATTGTGTGCAAAAATACAAATTTTAGAAAGTGAATAAAAGAAGCAAGGATTATTCTGCTAAAATATTTGCCAATTTCTAATTCGAATCCATCACGATTTTTTGTTCAGTTGGTCAAGTTTATGTTTTGGGATATTTGGTATTCAGCTCTCTCGGAATAAAATAGCCTTTAATACAATTAGGGTTTCTTATAGCAATTTGAATATGGTTTCTTTCTTTGAATCCTGCATTTGGATACAAATCTTCTCCTTCAAAAAACACGCCCCTAACTGAATCAAATGGTTTTTTTTCAGTGTCTTTATTAAATTGATGAATGGTCTCTATTACCGCGCAGTCCAAGTTTCTTTTGAGTAAATCCTTATTTTCTTTGAGCGGAATATTCTTTGGTATTTCTAAACCAAATTTTTTCTTGGATGTCAAAAGCATATTGTAACCAATTTTCAAAACATCCAAATATTGGGAGTCCAGTAAATCAAGACAATATCCAATATCTATTACAGCACCTAAAACAGCAGGATTCTTAATTTTTTGCTTTTTGTTATGGGGTGGGTTTTTATGCAAATAATTAGCAAAGTCGAGGGCTCTTTTGTAATTGTTTTCCCAAAAATAAGCCCCGCTACCCAGCCAATCGTAAGTGTTATCACTTGATTTAAGAATGATTCCTTTTCTCGATACTATTTTGTCCCTTAAAGATTTATCACAGCCGTGAAAACCTAAGATTAAGCCTTTTCTTTTTGAGTACATTTAGGCTATTAATGTTTTGTTGCCCCCGATGTATATGTGTAGTTTTTATTCAGGTTTCCCTTTGGAGTATGAATTCCAGCCCTAAGCAAAAAGCTTTTTGATTCTTTCTTTGAAGAAATAATTTTCTTAATGTATTCTTTGAAATCCTTGATGTATTTTTTGTGTTCAACTGTATTCATAAAATCAAATTTACTGGGTTTTAACGATTGAACCAAATTTATAGGGTGTACGACAAAATTCCGTTTGAGTAATATTTCCCGTTTTTTTATATGGGATATGTGAGCAGTGTAGCAAAGTTTATCCAGTTAAACAGATACGGAGAGCTGTTGTAAACAGTAATGGCATTGAGCAATTGAGCCATAAAACAAGCATAAACGGAGTGGCCATTGCGACTTTGTCCGAAGCACAGCAATCGGGAAATTTTGAAAAAATTTCCCGCTAATTGCGTAGCAAGTTTAGTCGCAATAGTGCAGTGTTGCGTTAGTTTTATGAGTTCAATTGATCGCAGCCTTGAATTTTTTGGTACTTTTTTTTCAAGAAAAAAGTACAGATAAAATGCCAATGGTCTTATTCATTCCGTTGGAAGCTGGATAAAGCAGACAGTAATATAAATTCAGGATTACAGATTAAAATGTTATCAGGGGAAAAAGGTTGAAAAGAATAAGCCTGGAAAATTGTCGTACACCCAATTTATATTTTGACTTTCATTAGACTTATCAAATATCAAATTATTGTTCTTTTGTTTTTCCAATAATCAATCCTGCAACTATTTCCCCAGATATTAAAGCAGGTGGCACACCGGGCCCCGGAACGGTCAATTGACCACAATAATAAAGGTTTTTCAGTTTTTTACTTTTTACAGATGGTTTTAAAATAGCTGTTTGACTCAATGTATTCGCCAGTCCGTAGGCATTGCCCTTGAATGAATTGTAATCGCTGATGAATTCCCGGTGGGCATAGCTTTTTTTATAAACCACTTTAGAGCGAATTTCTGTTTTTGTAAGTTTTTCCAAACGATCCATCACCATGTGGTAGTATTTTTCCCGTGTATCTTTTGCTTCTTCAATCTTTGTGGCTACGGGGATAAGCACAAAAAGGTTTTCTTTAGCTTTTGGAGCTACTGAAGGATCTGTTTTGGAAGGAGCGCAGACATAGAACAAGGGCGCTTCCGGCCAGCGGGGATTGTCGTATATTTCTTCGGCATGCTGCTCAAAATCGCTGTCGAAAAACAGGTTGTGGTGTTTTAGGTTTGGAATTTTTATATCCACACCGAGATAAAACAGCAGGCAGGAGGGGGCTAGGGTTCTGCTTTCCCAGTATTTCGCGCTATAGCTTTGGTATTTCGCTGGCAAAAGCTTGGATTCAACATGTTGGTAATCTGCTGCACCAACAACTATATCTGCTTCATAACTCGCTTTATTGCTGTGTATTTTTGATATTTTATTTTCATTGATTTCCAGTCTTTTTACTTCTTCAGAAAATCTAAAACGCACCCCTTGATCCATGGCAATATTGTGCATTGCTTTTGCAATTTCATGCATCCCGCCCATTGGGTACCAGGTTCCCAGGTTGAGGTCGGCATGATTCATCATAGTGTATAGCGCAGGTGTTTTAGAAGGTTTTGCCCCGAGAAACAATACCGGAAATTCAAGCAATTGAATGAGCTTGGGATTTTTAAAATAGCGTTTGATATAGCTGCTCACTGAATTGAACATATTGAGCTTTAGAGCGGCTTTCAGCAATCTGATATCGGCAAATTCAAAAATACTGAGGCCGGGTTTTCTTACAAATTCGCGCATGCCAACTTCATATTTGTAGGCAGCTTCTTCAAGAAATTTTTCAAGCTTGGCTCCGGAGCCTTTTTCATGTTTTTCAAAAAGTGCTATCAAATCTTTTTTTCCGGCAGGTACGTCCATTGCATCATTCTCGCCAAAATAAATTCTGTAAGAAGGATCCAGTCTTTTCAAGGTATAGAAGTCGCTTGTTTTTTTGCCAAAGTGATTGTAAAATGCCTCAAAGATTTCGGGCATCCAGTACCAACTTGGCCCCATATCAAAAGTAAAGCCGTCTTGTTCAAATTTTCTGGCCCTGCCCCCGGCTTGTTCGTTTTTTTCTATAACAGTCACGTCCAATCCCGCTTTTGCCAAATGTGCTGCAGCAGAAAGTCCGGCAAATCCGGCACCTATTACAACTGCTTTCTTTTTCTGGGACATTTTTTAAAATTTGAAATAAAAAGAAGGTTTGGCTATAAAACGATACACATCCGGCTCTCCGGTATAATTAATTCGCCAGGTAAAATCCACACGGGAAACTTTCAGGATGTTTTCAATGCCAAAACCAACTTCAGCATAAGGTTTGTTCATGGTTTTTAACTCTGGTGGAAAGAGGTATTGATCCTGGTTGTTGTCCGTGCTTAGCCTTCCAAACAATACTCTTCCAAAGATCAATGAGCGCAGTTTGAGCTTGTTTACACCGGGAATCCTATTGAAAATCAAACCATCGAAATGGTGTTCCATATGCAGAACGAGAAACTCATCATTGGCAAATTCCATAAAATTCATCAGGTTAAAAGCCCTGTCGTCATTGATAATGTTCTGATTGCCTGTGGGCACTTCAAGAAATGGGTAGGGAACAGTTCCCCAAACTTTTCCCGCTTCAATACGATAATTGAAATACCCCCATTTGTTTAGCCTGAACTGATGTTCCAATTGTAGTTTCAGGCGATGAAAATCGATATTACTTCCCAGTATTCCGCTAAAACTATTTTCATAGAGCACACCAAGAATAGGATATTTAAGCATAAAAAACCCGCGTAAATCTTCATTGAAATCAGCAGCCAGCTCTTCTTCACCAAATACATATTTCATACTTAAAGCAAGTCCGCTGCTGTTGTAGGAGTAAACCCGTTCGAGTTTGTTTTCTCCATTCAGTTCTAAAAATGATTTGCTGTCGAAATTGTAAATCAGTTTGTTGTAGGCATCAATACGAGTACTGAAACCGGTGAACCACTGTTTTTCAAGATAAGCCCTTCGGTCATCAACCATAATTCGGGTTCTGAAATCGCCAAATTGCACCAGGCTGTTAAGTATGTGGTCAATCGATAGCAGTCGCTCACTGCGTCCCAATTGCTCCTGGTCTAATTTGTATTGCAGGCCGACCATAGTGTGTTTGCCGGGTTTCAGTTCGGGATAAAACTCTGTTTGACCAAAATATTTCCAGCGTTTGTCCCAAACACCATAGGCAGTATATGCTTTCAGTCGAATACGGTCATCGACTATTCTGGTTCTGAATCCGGTTTTCAACCTGTGCCCTTCCACCCGGTTAAAACTGTAGAAACTATAAAAATTTCCGATCTCAAAATGCCCTTCAGGGCCAATTGGGATATAGGAATTGACAATACTTTTAAAAACCTTTTTGATGCGGTTAAATGGCGGAGAGTTTTTTATACTGTCGGTCATTGTGAAAATATCCTGCTCCTTTTTACTGAGACTATCTCCGCGCAAATCGTTCCAATATTCATCAGACCTTAGCTTAGCACTGTCTTTTTTTATGGTTTTGCCAATGCCTTTAAATACATTGGGATCGGGAATGCTATCAATAGTGATGTTTTTGTAAGTGGCTGTTTTCCGCCCGAAAAAACCTGTAAGCTCGGGTGAGTTTTCAATTACTGAGAAATCTGCAAGCACGGTGTTTTCTTTCAAAAACCAGTGTTTGTTATCTATCCATTGGTACTCTAGGTGAATGTCAAAATTTCTGACAAAGTTGATATTGGCTTCAATGCTAAAATGCAGGTCCATTTCCTTTACTGCATAGGTAGAATCGTGAATATACATATGGCCGGTAAATGCAACATCAGCATCGCCCCTGGGCACAAAATCTATTCTGAGACAGGGCAGGCCGTCAATTATATAAGTGCTGTCTTCAAGGTAGAATTTGTAATTCCATTTGTAATTGTTGTTGAGTGGGGAGGGGAAGCTCTTGTCCAGTATTATCACATAATTTTGATAAATATTGGGTGTGACATAGAGGTCATCTATCAGATCCGTGATCTTAGGCCCTTCAAAAAACTTGGCATCTCTTTCAGCTTTTATAATCTCTTTTTCAGCTTTTGGATTTTTGCGGTAATAATAGTCGCTTATTTTTTCTTTGTATAAAAAGGGCAGGTAATTCACCCCGTCTTTTGTAGTATCTACATTTTCCCAAATAAAAGGGAAGGGGCGCAGCAGAATGTTTTTCTTGATTTTATCAGTAAAGTGGTTGAGGTCAAATTGAATTTTCTCAAAAACCTCATAGCTGAAGCTATTGTATTGTTCGGGATCGTTATTGGGTTTATTGGCAATTACTCTTCTAAGTATTTCCCAGGCCGGATTTTCTCCGGGCAGCACCACGATTTCATCCAGGCTGTAATCTTTTAGATCCAGTTTGACTTCGAGCTTTTGTCTTTTTCCGGGCTCTACCCGTATGTTTTTTGTTGCGTAGCCAATCAATGAGACCTGAATAGAATCGAATTTTTCAGGCCCTTCCAGGTAAAATGCCCCATCCATGTCAGAGCTTGTGCCTGTAGTGCTTCCTTTGAAAGTGATATTGGCGAAGGGCAATAATTCACCTGAATAAGCATCTTGTACTGTGCCACTTATTCGGGTCTGACCCAAAGCTGCTGTGCTGCCCAATAGCAAAAACAACAGTATCGCAATACTTAGGGTAGATTGTTTTAAAGCTGATTTAAAAGAGGAATTGAACAATTGAGCAAATTTGCTGCAAAATTGCAAGAAGATAGTTTAAAAAAGTATTTCGGGAACAATAAAAATGCTTATTGAAGAAAATTATTTATTCTTTATGTAAATATGCTTGATTCTTGTACCGCTCACATCTCTTTCATCAATTTCAAAGTCTTTCTTCAGTGATTTTACAAGTGGGGTCAGTTTATTGAACCCGAAATTTCTGGGATCAAAATCGGGTTTTTTCTTAACCAGCAGACCCCCAACTTCACCAAGAAAAGCCCATCCATCATCATCTGCAATGGCATCTACAGAATTTTTAAGCAATCGAATCAGACTTTGATTTACAGATTCTACTTTTTCGGGTTTTTTCCTTTTTGAAGTGGTTTCACTCGTACTGCCTCTTAAAATTTCAAGGTAAATAAACTGGTCGCAGGCAACAATAAAAGGACGAGGTGTTTTCTTTTCGCCAATGCCAATCACCTTTTTACCCGATTCCCTGAGCCTGGTTGCTAAGCGCGTAAAATCACTGTCGCTGGATACCAGGCAAAAGCCATCTACTTTTTCACTGTGCAATATATCCATAGCATCAATAATCATAGCCGAATCTGTTGCATTTTTACCTTTGGTGTAGCCATATTGCTGAATAGGTGTAATGGCGTGTTCAAGAAGTGCCGGCTTCCATCCTGCAACAGTAGGAATGGTCCAATCGCCATAAATGCGCTTGATGGTGGGTGTGCCAAAGCGGGTGACTTCTTCCAGCATTTCGGATACGCTGGAATAAGGAATATTATCAGCATCAATCAATACAGCGAGTTTTAAATCTTTATTTTCTTCCATTTTAAGTTTTGTTGTAAAGGTAATGTGTGTTCAATCATTATTTAATAATCTGAGTACTAAAGAATTTCTGAACCCGGGTTTAATCTTTAGGCATAGATGTGTAGTAATCCTTTAGTTTGTTTTTTAGTCTTTGAAAACGAATTAAACCACCAATTACAAGAAATGCGCTTAATACAAAAACCACATAACTGAGCCATTTCATGTCTGCAAAATCTTCAAGTTTTAAAAATGCAATACCTGCCAGAATCAGGTAAAGGGAGGTTCTTATGTAGGAAAAAAGTGTGCGTTCGTTGGCAAGTGTTGTGCGTTCCATAGCCAGGAAGTCGCGCAAAATGATCTTTTCTTTGTTTTCAAAGACATTGCTTGATTTAGTAATCCTGCTGATTCTTCCCAACCTGTCGAATCTTATTTTTTTCATTTTCAGTTGAATATCTGATATGAAATTTCTTCTTGAAATTTAATTTGTGAAAAGTACAAATTGTTTGGGTTTTTAAGTAGCGTATTATACAGCTTCTTTTACCAAATCAATTTTCTCAAGAAATGATTTTTTCAAATCATCATCTGTAATGCCTTTTTCTGCATCAAAATTATCCTTAAAAGATGGGAGGGAGAAACTTTCTACAATATTTGCTCCGGCACGGGGAAAATAATTCTGCGCCAAATTCATAACATTGGCTCCACCGCGTTTGCCCGGTGAAGTGCTCATTAAAAATAGGGCTTTGTCCTGGAAAAATTTTCTTTCATAGCGGGAGCACCAGTCCATCAGGTTTTTAAATGCTGCGGTGTATGCACTGTTGTGTTCAGCCAGGGAAGTGATAATGAGATCGGCCTGCCCGAGTATTTTCACAAAATCCTGTGCCTCTTGTGGGTAGCCTTCTGATTCCCGATCCACTGAAAATAAGGGCATTTCATAATCATTTATGTCCAGCAGCTGTTTTTCATCTGCTTCGAAAAACGACAATGCATAATTCACTAATTTTTTATTGATGGATTTGGAGCTTGTACTCCCTGCAAATGCTATTATTTTCATATTGACTCCTCCAATTGTCCGAATTTACCTTTTTCTAAATCTTCAAAAGCTTGCAGTATTTCAGCGCGGGTATTCATTAAAAAAGGCCCATGTGCAAAAATCGGTTCGTGAATTGGTTCACCGCTCAATACAAGCAAAGTGGAATTTTCATTGGCCCTTACTTTTATCTTTTCCCCTTTGTTTTCGAACAGCACAAAGTGATCGGCAGCTGCATTTTCATTTCCGTTGATGCTTACATTTCCTTCTACTACTAGCATACCTGCGTTGTGGTTTTCATTAAGTTCAAAGCTTTCCTCTGTGCCTTTGTTCAGCTTCAGGTTAAACATATTGATAGGGGTGAAAGTTGAAGCAGGGCCTTTCACGCTCTTGTATGCTCCGGCAATCACTTCTGCTCTTCCTCCATTATTGGGAAGCGAATAAATCCCCATATCCTCAGCATTAATGGCCTGGTATTTAGGCCCTGTCATTTTGTGTTCTGCTGGCAAATTCACCCACAATTGCACCATTTGAAAAGGACCTCCATTTTTACTGAACTCCTTTTCGTGGTATTCTTTGTGCAATACTCCTGAACCGGCTGTCATCCACTGCACTCCACCTTTGTCAATCACTCCGCTGTTGCCATAGCTGTCGTGATGGGCAATTTTCCCTTGGTAGGCAATGGTTACAGTCTCAAATCCGCGGTGTGGATGAACACCGACACCCCTGGGTTTTGCACTGGGCGGAAATTCATATTTTGAATTGTAGTCCATCAGGAAAAAAGGACTCATTCGGCTTAGCTCAAAATTGCGGCCTCCGGGAAAAAAATTATGTACCCTGAATCCATCACCAACCATATGCGGTGGGGGTGGAGCCATGATTTGTTCTGGTTTTCTGTATGTATCTGACATTTTTTTATGTTTTAATTTAAGCTTAATTAGGATAACATGGGCACTTCCATTAATAATATCCGTGCATTGCTAGTACTTTCAATTTTGGCTTTTTCGGTATTCCATAGCCCAAGCGCATCCCTGTCTTTAACTTCCTGCCCGTTGATTTTCAAAGTTCCGCTTATCACGAAAAAATACATGCCATTGCCCGGCCTTTTCAAGTTGTAATCCAGTTGTTTCCCCTGCTCAAGATTGCTGAGGTGAAACCAGGCATCCTGATGAATCCAAACCCCGGCATCATCAGGTGAAGGAGATAAAATTTGCTGCCATTGGTTTTTGTTGTTACCACTCAATACTATTTGATCGTAGCGGGGCACAACACTGCGCTTTTTTGGAAAGAGCCAAATTTGCAAAAGCTTGACTTCCTTGTCTTTGCGCGCATTGTATTCGCTGTGGTAAATGCCCGTTCCGGCACTCATCACCTGAACTTCTCCTTCGTGAATCACTGCTTTATTGCCCATATTGTCCTGGTGTTCCAGGTCACCTGAAAGTGGAATGGTAATAATCTCCATATCCTTATGCGGATGCATTCCAAAACCTTTACCGGGGGAAATAATATCGTCATTCAGGACTCTCAGAACCCCGAAATTCATACGTTCTGGATTTTTGTAATTGGCAAAACTAAAAGAGTGTCTTGCTTTGAGCCATCCGTGATCGGCCATGCCTCTTGTCTCTGCTTTGTGCAAAACGGAGTTGGTGGTTTTTATCTCGTTATTGGGCAAATGATTGTATCCAATGTTTTGTTCAGCAGCTTTAGGAGCATTGGCTTTGGCTTTACTTACCAGACTGATTCCGGCAATTCCAAGTAATGAGTTTTTAATGAAATCTTTTCGTTTCATGACTGAAAATTTTAAATTAATGTAGCAACATCTAATTTAACAAAAGATTTTGAAAATTGTTGGCTCTAAATTCTGAGTTCGGTAATTATTTATGAACTCAAAATTTTATCCAATTGAAAACATGTGATGCCTTTGGGATCAAGTAGTGGCTTGGGCAGTGGTGAAAGCCACTTCCTCGGTTAAAATGAGAACAACAACATACGACTCCTCTGGAGTCGGTGCTTAGAGAGGTCACGAGTTTTTATAAACATGTGATGCTGCTGGCATCAGTATGTTTAGCGTCTCAGAAAAATAAAACTCAAATTGATTGAAAACATGTGATGCCTTTGGGGTCAAGTAGTGGTTTGGGCAGTGGAAAGCCGCGTCCTCGATTTAAATGAGAACAACAACATACGACTCCTCTGGAGTCGGTGCTTAGAGAGGGCACAGGTTTTATAAACATGTGATGCCGCTGGCATCAGTATGTTTAGCGTCTCAGAAAATGTTAAACAAATGGATATATTAGTTGAAACCCAGTAATAGCATAATTAACCATCCTGGAAGGATGGCATGTTTAGTGTGCCGGGCATGTAATAAGACTAACGG